>CAJOQW010000169.1 GCA_905236955.1 uncultured Bacteroidales bacterium | reverse complement strand
GTGGTCAAGGCCACCGTCCTCGACGACAATGCCAAGGCAGACAAAGTTCTGGTGTTCAAGAAAATCCGTCGCAAGGGCTTCCAGACCCTCAACGGCCATCGCCAGAAACTTTCCAAAATCAAAATCAACTCAATCGCTTAAGCACCATGGCACACAAGAAAGGTCAATCCAGTTCCAAGAACGGTCGCGACAGTCACAGCAACCGTTTGGGCCTCAAGAAGTTCGGTGGCGAAACCGTAAAGGCCGGCAATATCCTTGTCCGCCAAAGGGGTACCGTACACAATCCTTCCAGGAATGTAGGTATGGGCAAAGACCATACTCTCTATGCCCTGGTGGACGGCACCGTCGTTTTCAAGCGCGGCAGGGAAGACAAATCCTACGTATCGGTAGTTCCTTTTGAGAACTAATCTCGAAGGCTAAGAATAATCAGGACCCCCACTTCGAGAAAAGTGCAGGGTCCTTTTTTGTTGTTTTGAACGATGCTTACACTGAAATTGCTCCGCGATGACCCGCAGCTGGTCATCGACCGTTTGAAGGTGAAGAACTTCGATGCGGGCGAAATAATCGGCAAGATCCTCGAACTCGACGCAAGACGCCGTTCCCTGCAGCAGCAGAGCGACGCCCTGCTCGCCGAGCAGAAGAAACGTGCCGGCGAAATAGGCGGCCTCATGAAACAAGGTCTCAGGGAAGAGGCCGACGCCGCCAAGAAGGAAGTGGCGGCCCTCAAGGCCCGCAGCGGCGAGCTCCTTTCCCTCGGGGAAGAAGCTGCAAGGCAACTGCAGGACCAGCTGGTGCTCCTTCCAAACCTCCCATGCAGCCTGGTTCCCGAGGGCAAGAGCGCTGCCGACAACCTGGTAGTAAGGGAAGGCGGTCCCAGGGAAGTGGTCCTTCCCGAAGGAGCCCTCCCTCACTGGGAACTCGCGAAGAAATACGACCTCATAGACTTCGACCTCGGCGTCAAGATCACCGGAGCCGGTTTTCCCGTTTATAAAGGCAAGGGAGCCAGGCTCCAGCGGGCTCTCATCAATTTCTTCCTCGACCGCAACTCTGCCGCCGGATACCGGGAGACCGAGCCGCCCATAGTGGTGAATGCCGCATCCGGTTTCGGCACCGGCCAGCTCCCCGACAAGGAGGCCCAGATGTACTATGTCGGCCTGGATGACTTCTATCTGGTACCCACAGCTGAAGTCCCGCTCACCAACATCTACCGCGACGTCATCCTCGATAACGGCCAGCTACCCCAGAAGATAACCGCCTACACCCCGTGCTTCCGCAGGGAGGCCGGTTCGTACGGAAAGGACGTACGCGGCCTGAACCGCCTTCACCAGTTCGACAAGGTGGAGATAGTACGCGTCGAAAAGCCCGAAGACAGCTACGCCGCCCTCGACGAAATGATAGCCCATGTGGAAGGGCTCGTCCGCGACCTCGGTCTCAAGTACCATATCCTTCGCCTCTGCGGCGGGGACATGTCCTTCACTTCGGCCATCACTTACGATTTCGAGCTTTGGAGCGCCGCACAGGGCCGCTGGCTGGAGATCTCGTCCGTGAGCAACTTCGAGACCTACCAGAGCAACCGCCTCCATCTCCGCTACCGCGACGCGGACGGCAAGATACAGCTCGCGCACACCCTCAACGGTTCTTCGCTGGCCCTTCCAAGAGTGGTGGCGGCCCTCCTCGAAGACAACCAGACCCCGGAAGGCATAGTGATCCCCGAGGCCCTTCGTCCCTATACCGGCTTCGACATCATCAAGTAAGTGGAGCCGAAGACCATCCTCGGCATCGATCCCGGAACCAATCTCCTTGGTTTCGGGGTTGTCCGCGTTGATGCGGCGGGGAAGCCTTCTTTCATTGACATGGGCGTGCTGGACCTCCGCAGGATCGCCGGTCCGTACGACAAACTTTCATGCATCCATGGGAAGGTGAGCGCCCTCTGCGACATCCACCATCCGACGGACCTCGCCATCGAGTCTCCTTTCTACGGCAAGAACGCACAGGTCATACTCAAGCTCGGAAGGGCCCAGGGAGCGGCCATGACAGCTGCCGCCCTGCATGGGATTCCGGTGTTCGAATATGCCCCCCGCGAGGCCAAGATGGCAATCTGCGGCAACGGTGCCGCCGCCAAGGAACAGGTGGCGCTCATGGTGGAGAAGACCCTCGGCATAGACATCGAAAGCAAGTATCTCGACGCTACCGACGCACTGGCCATCGCCATGTGCCATTATTATTCTCTTACAAGCCCCCTGAAGGTATCGAAAGGGAAATCTTCATGGGCGAAATTCATTGCTGATAATCCGGACAGGGTAAAATAAACCCCGTCCCCTTTTGTGCATCTAAGGTTCTGTATGAAAAAGTTATTGTTGGTCTTGCTCGCCCTGACCGCGGGCATGAATGCATTTGCCCAGTTCGTAGTCAGCGGCACTCTCAAGGATTCATCCACAGGTGAAGCGGTAGGGTTCGCCACCATATCCATCACGCCCGACGGCGCGACCAAGCCTTCGAGTTACGTGCTCAGCGATTCCGACGGCTCTTTCCGTCTTAGCAAGATACGTAAAGGCAAATATACGATCAAGGCCGAACTCATGGGATACAAGGCGTACGAGGACAAATTCGAACTCACGGAAGACAAGGCCTATGGAGAAATAAAGATGGAGCCGGACAGGGAACAGCTCGAAGGGGCCGTGGTTTCCGACGTGGGCAATCCCATCATCATCAAGAAAGACACCGTCGAATACAACGCATCTTCGTTCAAGACCAACGACAACGACATGCTTCTCGACCTCCTCAAGAAACTGCCCGGCGTGGAGGTGTCGGATGCCGGAGCCGTCACTTATAACGGAAAATCCATATCCAAGATCACCATAGAAGGAAAGACTTTCTTCCTGAACGACCCGCAGATGGCCACCAACAACATCCCGGCCAATGTCATACGCAAGGTGAAAGTGCTCCAGAAGAAGAGCGAGCAGGCCGAGTTCACGGGTATCGACGACGGAGAGGAACAGACAGTGCTCGACCTCACCCTCAAGCAGGGGGCCCAGGCCGGAGGCATCATAGGCAACCTGCTTGCCGGCGGCGGGCACGACCTGCAGGACTGGAGCAATCCCGCAGACGGCTCCTGGCGTTATCAGACCAATGTGTTCACGGGCAAGTTCAGCGAAAAGACCATGCTGGCCTTCGTGGCCAATGCCAACAACAACAACGCCCGCGGCTTCGGGGATTTTTCCGGGGACATGATGCGCGGAATGGGCGGAGGTGCCGGCGGCGGCAGCCGCAGCGGCATCACCAATTCATGGATGGTCGGCGCCAATGCGGCAAGCAACTTCTTCGACGAGAAGATGAGGCTGGGCGGCAACTATGCCAATACCGGTTCCGAAACGGCCGTCGAGACCACCAGTTACAAGGAAACATATCTTGAGGACGGATCCACCCTCATCTACGACAAGGGCGGCGAGAATTACACCAACTCATATGGCAACCGTTTCGGACTCGAACTCGAACACAAGTTCAGCGACAACACATCCATTCTTTTCAGGCCGGATGTCAACTGGGGGAAGGGCAATTTCAGCAACATGTCCAGGAACGTCACCTACAGGAACAGTACCGACAACAAGATTTCCGAGGGCTGGAACGGTAATGTCGGGAACAACGAAAACTGGACAACGAGCGGTTTCTTCCTTCTTCGCCAGAGGCTCGGCATCCCGGGGCGCACGCTCTCGCTCTCCGTCAATTACAATCTGAGCGGCAACGAGACTGACGGTTACAACCAGTCCGACATCACCAATTACATCACCCAGACCGAAAAGAAGGATTCCATAGTAAACCAGCACTATCAGCAGGGCAGCCACAATACCGGGATAGGCGGCAGGCTCACCTATACCGAACCTGTCGGTAACGGTTTCTACCTGTCTGCCAACTATTCATACAACTGGAACAAGTCCAAGTCGAGGAAAGATACATATGACGGGATAGTCCCCCCGGTCTTTGATGAGTTTGACCACGGATACGATCCGGCGGGGGAAGTGATAAATCCCACTTATTCAAACGAAATACTCAATCAGTACGTGAACCAGAGCATCGGGGCCGACCTCATGTACCAGAAGGACAAGCTCCATGCCCAGATAGGCTTCAGCGCCAAGCCTACCATGACGCATAACGAGACCACAAGGAACGGAATCATGGAGACCTACCGGGATACGGTCGTGAACTGGGCTCCTTCGGCCATGATATTCTACGACATGACCGAATCCTCGAATATCCGCCTGTTTTACAGGGGGAATTCATCTCAACCGTCCGTGAACCAGTTGATGCCGGTGCCGGACAACAGCGACCCCCTCAACGTCTCGTTCGGTAATCCCCAGCTGAAACCCTATTTCAGCCACAACATGCGTTTCGAGTTCCGCAGGACGAACCGGAGCACCTTCTCCACCCTGAGCCTGAATTTCAACGGCGGAATAGTGCAGAATCCCATCGTCAACGCTACGTGGTACGGACTTAACGGCGCCCAGTATTCCCTGCCCGTGAACGGGCACAACAGCGGCAACGCCAGCCTGCGCGGTTTCTTCAATTCGCCCATAGCCAAGTCGAACTTCTCGGTCTCCAACATGGTAAATGCCAGTTATTCGAAATCGGGCTCCTATGTCGGGAAGGCATCCTTCGACATGAGTCCTTATTATTCGGAAGGGGAAATGGATTATGGGAAATTCCTCGGCGACCACGGCGACCTTGACAACGATCCCTATTTCTCCCTCAATACTATCCGGAGCGTGAGCGCCACCGACCGGCTCCGCCTCACATACCGCAGCGACAATCTGGAGCTCCAGGCCGGGGGGCGGACGACTTACAGGAAATCGTGGTATACCGTCGCGACGTCCAACAGCAACGATACATGGAACAACCAGGTTTCCCTCGAGGCCGACTGGACCATTGCCCGCACCTGGGAACTGGAGTCGGATTTCAATTACAACTGGTACAACGGCTATTCCGTAGCCCAGGATCCCGAATGCATAATGAACGCTTCGGTCTCCAAGACTTTCAGCAACTGTACCCTCATGCTCAAGATGTATGATATCTTCAACCAGTCGAAGAGCCTTTCGGTGACCGATGCCTCCAACTACCACATGGAGTCTTACAGCAATACCCTCGGCCGTTATATCATGCTCACCTTCACCTGGCGTTTCGGCAACTTCGGCAGGTTCGGCGGCGACCGCCAGGGGCGTCAGGGTCGCCAGGGCGGTCAGGGTGGCAGACCCGGCGGCATGGGTGGCGGCGGTTTCCGCGGCGGCTTCGGGGGCCCGCCTCCCATGATGTAGCATAGTCGCAAATAATTGCTATCTTTGTAAGTCATGGAAGAACAGACTGCAAAGAAGAGTATAAAGAGCAACTGGATAGTGAAGAACCTCGTATGGGCCGTCGTTTTCGTCGTCGGTCTCTTACTGTTCGTCAACATCATCCTCGGCGTAATCACCCAGCACGGAAAGGAAATCACCGTGCCCGATTTTACCAACATGTCCTTTTCCGAGGCCAGATATACCGGAGAGAGGGCCGGGGTCAAGGTGCTGGTCACCGATTCCGTCTATGTGCGCCGCATGCAGAGGGGCGCGGTGTTCTCGCAGAACCCCGTGGCCGGGAGCAAGGTCAAAAAGGGCCGCAGGGTCCATCTCACGATCAACGCGGTCGTCCCCAAGAAGATATCGATGCCCCTTGTCGTGGGTTATTCCCTGCGCCAGGCCAAGTCGGAACTCAATTCAAGGGGGCTGACCCTCGGGAGGCTCATCTATGTCAACGACATAGCTACCAACAACGTCCTCAAGCAGCTCTACCACAACCGCGAGATAGCGGCCGGCACACAGGTGGTAAGCGGTTCTTCCATCGATCTCGTTATAGGCCTCAACTCGGAAGATTCACGCACATATGCTCCCAATGTGGTTGGCATGAAATACCTGCGGGCTGTCGATGCAATCCATGACAACTCGCTCAATGTCACCAAGTTGGTTTTTGACAGCAGCGTCCACAATTATACCGATTCCCTGAACGCCGTCGTTTACGAGCAGCGTCCCGCGTCTTCCAGCGCCCCCCTCACCATGGGTGCCGGCGTATCCATCTACCTCACCACTCAGGAAGACAAGCTCCCCGGGAAAAAATAATGGCAGAGGACTGGTTCGCTGAAATAGGGGAGGACGAACCCCGGTTCGAGCATTTCCGTCTTGCGGTCGATTCCGGGCAGGAACCGATGCGGGTGGACAAGTACATGTCCACCCATCTCGAGAAAACTTCCCGCAACCGTATCCAGTGTGCCATAAAGGAAGGCTATGTGAAGGTCGGGGAAAAGACCGTCAAGGCCAATTATGTGGTGCGTCCGGGCGATGTCATCCGTTTCGTCATGCCGTACGAACGCCGCGGGGTGGAGGTCATACCCCAGGATATACCGCTCGACATAGTCTATGAAGACGGCGATGTCCTGGTCATCGACAAGCCTGCAGGGATGGTGGTCCATCCGGGTCACGGTCATTACGACGCCACCCTGGTCAACGCCCTAGCCTATTATCTTCATCTTACCCCGGGGGCGGACGACGAAAGGATGGGGGTACTGGTGCACAGGATAGACAAGGATACCAGCGGCCTGCTGGTCGTGGCCAAGACGGACGAGGCCCAGCTGAACCTGGCAAAACAGTTCTACATACACTCCATAGACCGTCGGTACCAGGCTGTCGTATGGGGTGATGTCAAGGAGGACGAAGGCACCGTCGATGCCCCGCTCGAGAGGGATCCTTCGGAACGTACCCGCTTCAGGGTGGCCAGGGAGGACGGGGAAGGCAAGCATGCCGTCACCCATTACAAGGTCGTCGAACGCTTCGGCTTCGTCACACTTCTGGAGTGCCGTCTCGAGACGGGGCGCACCCACCAGATCCGCGTGCATATGTCTTCGATCGGCCATCCTCTTTTCAACGACGAAAAATACGGGGGCGCGGAAATACGCAAGGGCACCATCTACGCCAAGTACAGGCAGTTCATCCGCAACTGCTTCGAACTCTGCCCCAGGCAGGCCCTCCATGCAAAGACCCTCGGGTTCGAGCATCCGCGCACCGGCAAATGGATACAATTCGATTCTCCGCTCCCGGCAGACATGGCGGCCCTGCTGGACAAGTGGCGCAAATACTGCGGCAATATGCCGCCGGAGGAAATGGAAGATGCGTAAACCCTACGGAACCCTTTGGATATTGGTGCTGCTTTCCGCAGTGCTCATGAGCCTGCCCTGGCTGGTGCCCCACCTCGGCTTCATGTCCCTTTTCGGCTTCGTGCCGCTGCTCTGCGCCGACAGGGTTGCCGATCAGCGCGGAGTCCGCCGCTTCTGGATATGGCATTACAGCGCATTCGTGCTGTGGAACGCCGCAACCACCTTCTGGGTGGGGAATGCCACCGTGGGAGGAGCCGTCTTCGCCATCCTTGCCAATTCCCTGCAGATGTCTTTGGTGTTCGGGCTGTTCCGCCTCAGTAAGAAGAGACTTGCAGGAGTCCTTCCATACATATTCCTCATGACGGCGTGGATAGCATGGGAGCGCTGGTACATGGTGTCGGCACAGATCTCATGGCCATGGCTTGTGCTTGGCAACGCTTTCGCCCGCAGCATAAAGACCATCCAGTGGTACGAGTTCACCGGCACCCTGGGCGGGTCCTTCTGGGTATGGGTATCCAACCTTAGCCTGTTCGGGCTCATGGTCAGCGTCCTGGAAGGCACTTTCTTCCGCTGGAACAATTTCTCGAAACTGTGTTCGCTGCTCGGCACCGTGTTGGTAATATGCCTCCCGTTCGCCGCTTCGGCCCACCTTTGGAGCCATTTCGAGGAAGACCGTTCCCTTGGCAGCGTCGAGGTTATCATCGCCCAGCCGGATTTCGACCCTTACCAGAAGTTCGAGTCCATGACGCAGGACCAGCAGAATACCGTCCTTCTGGAGCAGTTCGACGCAGCCCTGCCCGATTCCGCGTGGAACGGGCTTCTCATCGCTCCCGAGACGTTCACCGGGGATATCTTCCTCAATGATGTGGAAAATTCGGCTACCTGGGGCAGGTTCAACGGATTCCTCAAGGGGCATCCCGGCGCCAACCTCCTCTTCGGGGCTTCGACCTACGAAATCTTCAACCAGCGTTCGGCGCCGTCCCTGCTTGCCAGGCCATATGGCCAGGGGTGGATAGAAAGCCACAACTCGGCCTTCGTCACCGATGAGAGCGGCCGTTACGACCTCTTCCACAAGAGCAAACTCGTCGTGGGTACGGAACTTACCCCTTATCCCGAGGTGTTCGTTCCCATAGACGACAAGCTGGGAGGCGTGATGGGGCGCTGCATGGGTCAAGACCACATCTCCGCCCTCAACTATTCGGGCCCGGATGCGGGGAAGGTTCCTTTCGGTTGCGCGATATGCTACGAATCGGTCTATCCCGAATATTGCACGGGTTATGTGCGTGAGGGGGCGCAGTTCATGACCATCATCACCAATGATGCCTGGTGGGGGGACACTCCCGGCTACAGGCAGCATGCGAGCTATGCCTCGCTCAGGGCGATCGAGCTAAGGCGCGACATCGCCCGCTGCGGCAACACCGGAATCAGCGCCTTCATCAGCCAGAGGGGGGAATTCTTGACAAGGACCCACTGGTGGCAAAGGGAAACCCTGTCAGGCAGGGTCAACCGCTCCGACAGGGAGACATTCTTCGTAAGGCACGGGGATATTGTCGGAAGGGTGTGTACGCTCGCTTTCCTGCTCCTGCTCTCACTGCTGCTCGTATCCTTGTTCCTTCCCAGGCGGTCCAGGTAGGGAAGCTATCCGCAGTGGAAATAAGTCTCAACCATGTCGGCGACCTTGCGCGGGTCGCCTTCTATGTCCTTGCGCAGGGTCTTGTCGCGGTACGAGCGCAGCCTTGCCAGCGTTCCGTCGATGGCAGCCTTGTCGAAGACACCCATGGCTTCGTAATATGAGCGTTGCCTTTCCAGGCAGTCCGCCGATGCTGCGCAGCTGTCCGGAAGCGTCTGGAGCTGTGCGAGGCGAGCGGCATTTTCGGGTTTGTGGATGTCCACGTCCACGAAGGTCTTCGCGGCTTCTGCGAGTCCGTCTTCCATCTCGAGTCCCAGCCTGATGCCCGTGCAGAGTGCGGCTATCAGCAGGTAAGCATTCGCGCTGCCGTCGGGCGAACGCATCTCGAAAGTCTGCTTGAAGGAACCGTCGGCGGCCTTCTCATCTTCCTGCGGATTGGCCTTGGCGCACATGTCGCTCTTGCTTGTCCAGCCAAGCGGCACGCGCACGAGGGCGCTTCGGTTGCTGTATCCCCAGCAGATGTTCGTAGGAGCCTCCTGATGCGGGACAAGCCGGAAATAAGAAACGGGAGCGGTGTTGCCGAATGCGGTGATCGAAGGAGCGATGAGCATAAGGCCGGCGATCGCCCTCTGGGCGGTTTCCGAAAGCTTTCCGTCCTTTACGGTGACGCTCTTTCCGTCTTTCATGAGCCGCATGTGTATGTGCATTCCGGATCCGGCCTTGCCGACGGTGATCTTAGGTGCGAAAGTGACGTCCAGCCCCTTCTTCCAGGCAAGTGTGCGTATTATCCATTTGGCGAGGGTTATCTGGTCGGCTGCGTCCTCGGCGGGTACCGGAAGGAACTCTATCTCATTCTGTTCGAAATTCCTGCCGTCGAGGGTGAAATTGCCCACTTCACTGTGGCCGTATTTGATGCGTCCTCCCGCCTGTGCGATCAGATGCATGCATTCCGTGCGGAAGGTGTTGAATTTCGCGAAGGGGTCGGATTCATGGTATCCGTGCTGGTTCTCGGCAGGGAAGGCGGGATCCTCATCGGATATCACATAGTACTCGAGTTCGCCCATTGCCTGGAAGTCTATACCGAACTCGTCGTGCAGGGCCTTGCAGGCTTTGTGGAGGGTGAAATCCGGCGAGGATTCAAGCCTGTTGCCTTCGCTGTCGAAATATGCGCAGAGCATGGTGAGGGTCGGGATCTCGGCGAAAGGGTCCACGAAGGCGGTGCGGAAACGGGGAATCACGTAGAGGTCGCTGCGTCCGGCTTCTATGAACGGGAAAAGGCTCGAACCGTCCACCCTTTCGCCGTAGGTGAGGATGGTGTCGAGATATCGCTCGTCGTTTATTACAAAATTGAGGGTCTTGATGCGTCCGTCCCCTGCGGGGTACATGAAATCCACCATCTGTATGCCATTTTCCTTTATGAAACGGATTATGTCGGCTTTGGTGAATCCGTCCGGGGATTTGCCCAGGAACGCGATTACTTTGTTGGCGTTCAGGGGAACAACAACTTCGGGATTGGTCATGATCGTTTTAAGTGTAGGTTGGTATGGGTTATCGTTCAGAACAGTGTCGGGTGGTTTTCGTCCAACTCCTTGAGCACATGCTCCATGGTCGCCTGCCGGATGAGGCCGCTCAGGGACCTTATGCCTATCTTCTTGCGGTATTCCGCTATGGCTGCAAGCTCACGCTTGTTGAAGAATACGGTCTTGCGGACGTTGCGCCTCAAGGCGGCCTTCTCTTTTTCCTGATAGCGGATATCTACTCCGGATTTTTTCTTCTTTGCCATAAGTTCCTGAACTACAGTTTCACAAATATACAAAATATTACAAAAAAGAACCGCCCCGAAAGGCGGTTCTTTAAAAACTGCAAACATGTTATTCAGGAATCTGTATGAATTCGACCTTGTTCCCTCCTGCGACCAGGGCCTTGGCCGCAGCCTGGATCTGGGCGGGAGTGATGTTGTTCACAGCATCTTCATATGCCTTGTCGAATTCTACCGGATCCATGACATAGGACTTTATGAGGTTCTGCCAGTAGCCGTTGCTGAGCCTGCTCTCGGGCACGTTCTTCTGGAGATTCAGCTTGGTCATGTTGAATTCTTCGGTGGTGGGACCTTCGGCGGCGAACTCCTCGAATTGCTTCTTGGCGGTATAGACGAGGGTGTCGCAGAGTTCAGGCTTGCACTGGAACACAATCTGGATCATGCCCTGTTCCTTGGGGAGATCGTTGAGAGCGGTAGGGGCGCTGGCACCGTAGGTGCCGCCTATCTCCTCGCGGAGGCTGGTCGTGTAGCGCATGTCCATGATGTAGCTCAGGGCGTCGAGGGCGGCTTGGTTGGCCGCGGCATAGGCCATCGGAGCATGGTAGATGATGGCTGCGGTGCTCATCGGGGTCTCCATCTTCGTGGGCTTCGTGACTTCTACCACGCCTTTTACGAAGTCCTCTTTGGGATCGGTCCATTTCGGAGCTTTCTTTCCCTTCTTGATGGAACCTATATACTTCTCTATCAAAGGCTTGACCTCATCGGGGTCGAAATCTCCGACAAGGGTGAGCTTGAGGCCCCCGGCATTGTCGAAGAGCTGCTTATAAACCCTTTCCACCGTGGAGATGTCGGCTTTGTCGACCTTTTCCGGCGAAATGATTTCAAGACGGGGGTTGCCTCCGTAAAGGGTCTGGTACAGGTCTTTCTGGAGCTTGTACTGGGGATTTTCCATCATACCTGGAAGCATGGCCTTGAGCTGGTCCAGGCCGACCTGGTATTCTTCGGAATCGAAACGGGGCTGCGTGTAAAGCAGGTACACGAGCTGGAGCGCGGTCTCAAGGTCTTTCTTGCTGGAATTGCCCTGGATGCCGTTGGTGAGCTTGCCTATGACGGGATTGACGGAAAGGTTCTTGCCGGTGAGCATCTTCTTGACCTGTGTGCCGGAGAATCCGGCTACGCCGCAGTTCTGCTGGAAAAGGCCTATGATGTTGTCGTCGAAAGAAGGCAGGTCGGCATCGGCTATGCGGCTCTTTCCGCCGTCGCGCCAGAGATTGAACACGACCTGGTCCTTGCGGTAGTCGGTGGGAAGGAGGTAAACTTCCACCCCGTTGCCGAGGGTCCATTTGGTGGAACCATACATAGCGGGAGCCGACTTCTTCACCTTGCTGCCCTTGAGTTTGGAGGGATCGAGGAATTCAGAAGCTATCTCTTCGCCTTCCAGGGGCTGGATGTCGGCCGCCTTGACCTCGGCCATGATGTCGAGGAGCTGCTGCCCGGTCGGGGTGGCGATGCCTTCCTTCCTGGGACCGCTGTAGATGATCACCTGGTTCTCGTCGGTCATGAGCTGCGGCACCACCTGGTTTATGATGCCGGCGTTCATCTGGCCGAGCAGCATCTCTATCAATTGCTTCTCCATGGAGGGGTCCATGAAGGTGGTGTTGTCGAAGAAGTTGTTCAGGATAGGACGGATGAATTCGGGATTCTGGCGGGTGGAAGCCCTCTTTTCGGCGGCTTCCTCCATGGCGAGGATGTCGGCTTTGGCGCGGTCGAATTCGGCGTCGGTGATACCGTAGCGGTGCAGGCGCTCGAGCTCGGTGAAGAAGGCGCGGAATCCTTCGGAGATGTTGTCTTCCCTGAGGGTTACGCTGCCCATGGCGGCATCGATCCTGTCATAGATGAGGCTGGACACATCGAAACTGCCTCCGATGTAAGCCGCACCGGGCTTGGAAGTGATGTCGGTGAAACGCTCGTCCATAGCATGGCCGATGATGACCTTGATAAGCTGGGTCATCTCGCCGATGACGGTGGCGTTGAGTTCTTCGGGCTGGGCCTCGCTCTTCCATATTACGTCGATGGAGGGCGCTGTGGTCTCGGGATCCGTCACGATGCCCACGACCGGTTTTTCATTGGCCGGGAAGGGGATTTCGGGATCTGCGGGAGGATTGTCACATTTGGGGATGCGTCCGAAGTATTCCT
Organism: uncultured Bacteroidales bacterium; assembly: GCA_905236955.1. Taxonomy (GTDB): domain Bacteria; phylum Bacteroidota; class Bacteroidia; order Bacteroidales; family UBA932; genus Cryptobacteroides. The sequence goes on along the minus strand of CAJOQW010000169.1, from coordinate 4,171 downwards.
TGATCTTGGCTTCGATGCGGTCGACATCCACGTCTCCTACGACCACTACCGCCTGCCTGTCCGGATGGTACCAGGTGGCGTAGAAATTATCAAGGCTGGATTTCTGGAATGTCTTGAGGCTTTCTTCGAGGCCGATGAGGGTACAGGTGGAGTACTTGGTGTCGCCGAACCAGTACGGGAGGCAGGCCTCCATCGTACGCCACTGCGCGTTGCGGCGGCTGCGGCGTTCCTCGATGATGACCGGGCGCTCCAGGTCGATCTCCTCGGCTGAGTTGATGACGTAGTGGGCGTATTCGCTGAGGATCAGCAGGCAGGAGTCTGCGACCGAAGGACGCTCGACCGGCATGTTGTTAAGCATGTACTGGGTTTCTTCGAAGCCGGTGGAGGCGTTGATGTTACGGCCGAATTCGGCTCCGATGCCCTGCAGGTAGTTGAGTATGCCCTTTCCGGGGAAACGCTCGGTGCCGTTGAAGCACATGTGCTCGAGGAAGTGGGCCAGACCGTCCTGGTCGGGGGTCTCGAAGATGCCGCCGGCCTTGGTGGCCAGGTAGAATTCCGCACGTTTCTCGGGAAGGGCGTTGTGACGGATGTAATAAGTGAGGCCGTTGTCCAGTTTGCCTACGCGTACCGCGGGGTCGTTCGGGAGCGGCTGCATCATTGCATTCTGCTGCGCTGAAAGGCTCAGAGCCGCAAATGCGGCGGCGATGAGAACTAAGATTTTCTTCATTGCTGTGTTTGTTGTTGGGATAAATAATCTTCAAAATCGGATGCCAGGCGGAACATCTCCCCGAGGTTCTCCACCTCGAGGCGGCGCCCCATGATGACCCCCTGCGAATTGACCATGAACAGGCGTGGAGTGGAGATCACCCCGTAAAGCCTGAGGTAATCGCTGTCTATCTCGGGATCCCACAGGTGGATTACCTTCACGTTGCGGCCGGGCACTTTGAACGAACGCCTGAAAGCCCTCCATTCCTTCTTGCTCTGCCCTGCATAGACTGCATAGAAATATACCGGCAGGGTGGCTTCACGGGCGAGCACGGTCGGGAGCACCTGGGCTTCCAGGCGGCATTTGCCGCAGCCTGTGTCGAAGAACCATAGGATGGCTGTCCGGCCTTTGACCGGTACCGTCATCCTGCCCCCGCAGGGTTTCTTGAGTGTTACCTGAGGGGCTTCCATCCCGAGCAGGGAACTGCGGTTGAAGTCGACGAAAAGTTTTGCGTCCATCTCGTCGAACTCGCTCCTCATGGGGATGGTGCCGTCCTTGAACCAGCGGTCGTAAATATGTATCGCGACAGCTTCCTCGCCCATGAGCCGGGACTCTTTGTAATAATCGAAAAGGTGAAGGGCTATGTGGCGGCGTGCCGCCGAATCGGACGCCGCGCCTATCATGTAGTCCACCTCGGCTTCCTTCGCCTCGGGAGCTTCGCGCCGTATGGCCATGACATATACGTCCATGAGGCTGTCGAGCGAAGCATACTGCTCCTGGGCGTGGATGGCCGCGCCTGGGAGCAGGAGCGAAAGGGTGATGAGGACTTTCTTAAGCATCTATCGAGGGCAGCTTGATGCCGTCGGGCATGAAGGTGGACGTGTCCCCGCCGTGGCGGATGATATCCCTTACCGCCGAAGAGGAGATGTGTGAGAACTCCTGGGCGGTGGGGATGATGATGGTGTCGATGTCCGGGGAGAGACGGCGGTTGGCGTCCGCTATGCTCTGTTCCTGCTCGAAATCGAGGAAGTTCCGTACCCCGCGGACTATGTGTCTGATTCCCAATTCCTTGCAGGCATCTACCGTAAGGCCTTCATAGTGTATGATACTAACTCCCTCCAGTCCTTGGGTGGCCTGGCGTATGATGTCCATCTTTTCTTCCGTCGAGAAGAAGCCGGTCTTGTCCTGGTTGATGCCTATGCCCACGACCACCTTGTCGAACATGGTCAGGGCCCTTTGCAGGATATTCAGGTGACCTGCTGTGAAGGGGTCGAAGGACCCCGGGAAAAATGCTGTCGTCATTGTTACAATTGCCAATTTATCTCCTTTTTGCCTTTGAAAAGGAGGAAATCGTTTGCTTTCGAGAAATGTCGGCATCCAAAAAACGCGCCACGAGCGAGGGGGGAGGGATGCGCGGCTTCAAGGACCAGGTGCTTGCGGTGGTCGATGAGGGACGCCTTGCTCCTGGCGAAGTTCCCCCACAACATGAAGACAACTCCGTCGCAGTTGTCGGAGATGTATCTGATGACGGCGTCCGTGAACTCCTGCCAGCCGATTTTCTGATGCGAAGCGGCCTGCCCGGCGCGTACCGTGAGTATCGAATTCAGCAGAAGGACGCCCTGCCTCGCCCAAGGCTCGAGATTGGTACTGCCGCTCATCTCGATTCCCAGGTCGTCCTGGATTTCCTTGAAGATGTTGAGCAGGGAAGGAGGGGTCTTGACTCCGTCCGGGACCGAGAAACTCAGTCCCATGGCCTCCCCTGGATTGTGGTAAGGGTCCTGGCCCAGGATCACGACCTTCACGTCCTGCACCGGAGTGAGCTCGAAGGCGCGGAATATCTGGCTCCCGGGGGGATATATGGTCCGCCCCTTGTCCTTTTCGGCGTGCAGGTACGAAGCGAGCCCTGCAAAGTAAGGCTTGTCGAACTCACTTTGCAGGGCTTTTTTCCAAGATTCTTCTATGCGGACGTTCATTTCGCGAAGATATTGTCTGTCACTTCCTTTATGGTCTTGACATATACGAAGGCGAGACCTTTGACATAGATTTCCTTGATGTCCTCGATGTCCTTGCGGTTCTCTTCGCTGAGGAGTATCGTATGCACGCCGGCCCGCTTGGCCGCCAGCACCTTCTCCTTCAGGCCTCCAACGGGGAGGACACGGCCGCGGAGGGTCATTTCGCCCGTCATGGCGACGCCCTTCCTGGGAGCTTCGCCCCGGAAGGCCGACACCATCGAACAGACCATGGTGATGCCGGCGGAGGGACCGTCCTTGGGGACCGCACCCTCGGGGACGTGTACGTGGATGTCCTTGCCCGCGAATTCCTCGGAAGTGAGTTTCGCCATGTCGGGATGGGCCTTGATATACTGGTAGGCTATCGTGGCCGACTCCTTCATGACGTTGCCCAGGTTGCCGGTCATGGTGAGGTTGCCCTTCCCGTCACTGACGCTGCTTTCGATGAAGAGGATCTCCCCTCCAAGCTCGGTCCAGGCCAGGCCTGTGACAACTCCTGGACCTTCGTTCCCGCTCTGCTTGTCGTGGAACGAAGTGGGCAGCCCGAGATATTCCTTGAGGTGCTCCTTGCCTATGACCTTGGGATAGTCCTCGCCGAGGGCTATCTTCCTGGCGGTGACGCGGGCCACCTTGGCTATCTGCTTCTCGAGGCCGCGCACTCCCGATTCGTGGGTATATTGGTCTATTATCTCACGCAGGGCCGAAGGCTCTATCTTGAGGTCGCCCCGCTTGAGGCCGTGCGCCTCCAGCTGTTTGGGCATGAGGAAGTGCTTCGCGATCTCGGCCTTCTCCTCGGCGAGATAGCCGGTTACGTTTATCATTTCCATCCTGTCCTGCAGGGCGGGCTGGATGGTGGAGATGCCGTTGGCGGTGGTGATGAACAGCACGTTGGACAGGTCGTAGTCCTGGTCGAGGTAGTTGTCGTGGAAGGTGGAGTTCTGCTCCGGGTCGAGAGCCTCGAGCAGGGCGCTCGAAGGGTCGCCCTTGTAGTCGGCCCCGACCTTGTCGATCTCGTCCAGCACTATCACGGGATTGGATGTGCCGGCCTTGGCTATGGCGTTCAGGATACGGCCGGGCAGGGCGCCCACATAGGTCTTGCGGTGGCCGCGGATCTCGGCCTCGTCGTGCAGGCCGCCAAGCGATATCCTTTGATATTTGCGCCCGAGGGCGCGCGCGATGCTCTTGCCGAGGCTGGTCTTGCCTACGCCCGGAGGCCCGTACAGGCAGAGGATGGGCGACTTCATGTTGCCCTTGAGCTTGAGGACGGAGAGGTACTCGATGATACGGTCCTTCACGGTCTCCAGCCCGTAGTGGTCCTTGTCCAGGACGTCCTGCGCGTGCTTGAGGTCGAGGTTGTCCTTGCTCATCTCGCCCCAGGGGAGCTCGAGCATGAACTCCAGGTAGTTGTACTGCACGCTGTAGTCCGGCGAGCTGGGATTGTATTTCTCCAGCTTGG
>CAJOQW010000168.1 GCA_905236955.1 uncultured Bacteroidales bacterium | reverse complement strand
TGCATGAGTCCGTCCACCACCTTGCCGGATGTACCCGATGCCGATTCTTCATCGACAAGGCCGAGCACCCCGAACACTATGTCGTCGAATATCTGCACAAGTGTGTCGAGGTCCGCCTTCGAGGGCTTTGAGCTGCCTGCTTTCGCAGAATTGATTATGCGTACTGCTTCGAATATCTGTGACAAGGCGACCGGGGTGTTGATGTCGTCGCAAAGGGCATCATATACTCCTTCCCACACTGCCTTTATCTCGGCTGATACTCCTTGCGGGCAGTTTTCCGGGGCTATGCCTTCCGGCATTTCGCCGTATTTCAGTTCCGGTGCTTTGTCCCCTGCAAGGGCGTAAAGGTCTTTTGCGGCCTGCATCACCCTCTTGTAGCCCTTTTCTGCACCCTGAAGGGCCTCATTACTGAAGTCGAGGGTGCCGCGGTAGTGAGCCTGGAGTATGAAGAAACGTACGGTCATAGGGCTGTAGGGCTGTTCCAGCTTGGGATGCGTACCCGCGAAGAGTTCCGGCAGGGTTATGAAGTTGCCGAGGCTCTTTCCCATCTTCTGGCCGTTAATGGTTATCATATTGTTATGTACCCAATAATGAACGCCCTGGGTGCCCCTTTCCGCGACATTTTGGGCTATCTCGCATTCGTGATGGGGGAACATCAGGTCCATGCCTCCGCCGTGTATGTCGAACTCGGCTCCAAGGTACTTTTCGCCCATTACCGAGCATTCCAGATGCCAGCCCGGGAAACCTTCGCCCCAGGGAGAGGGCCAGTGCATTATATGCTCCGGCTCCGCTTTTTTCCATAGCGCGAAGTCGTACGGCGCCTTTTTGTCGGACTGCCCGTCCAGGCTCCGTGTGCCTTCCAGCGTGGCGTCGAGCGATCGGCCGGAAAGGATGCCGTAGTGATGGTCCTGATTGTACTTTTCCACGTCGAAGTAGATGCTTCCGTTGCTTTCGTAAGCATAACCGGCGTTCAGGATCTTCTTTATGGCCTCTATCTGCTCCACTATATGGCCTGTGGCACGCGGTTCGATGGACGGGGGAGCGACGTTGAGCTTCCTCATGGCTTCGTGGTAGCGGAAAGTGTAGCTCTGCACCACTTCCATGGGCTCCAGCTGCTCCAGGCGGGCCTTCTTGGCTATCTTGTCCTCACCTTCGTCGGCGTCGTGCTCCAGATGTCCGACGTCGGTAATGTTGCGCACATAGCGAACCTTGTAACCGAGGTGCCTCAACAACTTGAAGATCACGTCGTACGTGACTCCGGGCCTGGCATGTCCAAGATGGGCGTCGCCGTAAACGGTGGGACCGCAGACATACATGCCGACGTGGCCTTCGTGTATGGGTTTGAAAAGCTGCTTTGTCCTTGAAAGGGTATTGGTAAGATAGAGTTCGCGCATGGTTTCTCAGTTATATCATACAAAGATACTTTTTTTTCATGTCATTTCAGGCTATGTACTGTGGAATTTGCCCGGGGTGTCAGAAATAATGGAGGGCTGACCTTGCGGCCAGCCCTCCACAGTTAAGCCTGGACAACCTGCCTTTACAGGTCGGCAAGTTCGGAAGCCATTTCGTCCTTGCGCCCTACGAAGATGTCCTGGTACTCCTTCAGGCCGGTTCCGGCCGGGATGAGGTGACCGCAGATGACATTCTCCTTAAGGCCTTCAAGATGGTCCACGCGGCCGCGGATGGCTGCTTCGCTGAGCACCTTGGTGGTCTCCTGGAAGGAGGCGGCGCTGATAAAGCTTCCGGTACGCAGGGCTGCACGGGTGATTCCCTGCAACACAAGGCGGGCGGTGGCAGGCTGGGCCGGACGGGAACCGATGAGCTTGAGGCCCTGGCGCTCGAGCGACGCGTTCTCGTTGCGGAGTTCGCGGGCGCTGACGATGTCGCCTACGCGGTACTTCTGGCTGTCACCGGTGGTGAGCACATAGTACTTGCCGTAGATGCGGTCGTTGCTGTCCATGAACGCCCACTTGTCGACGAGTTCCTCGGGGAGGAATTCGGTGTCGCCGGGGTTGGTGATTTCCACCTTCCGCATCATCTGGCGTACGATGATCTCGAAATGCTTGTCGTTGATCTTC
>CAJOQW010000167.1 GCA_905236955.1 uncultured Bacteroidales bacterium | reverse complement strand
CACAAAAATAAGTATTTTTTCACTAATTTTTGAAAAATTGCAAGTTTGTGATTTACTTTGCAAGGACAATTGACAATTTGACGCTTAGGCATGAGTGATAATTTGGTGATAGTGGAGTCGCCGGCGAAGGCGAAGACAATTCAGCGATTCCTTGGGGATGATTATACGGTGAAACCGAGCTATGGCCATATCCGCGACCTCCGGGATAAGCAGCTGAGCATAGACGTGGAGCATGGTTTCAAACCGGAATATGTCATCCCGGAAGACAAGAAGAAGGTGGTTGCGGATCTGAAGAAGCTGGCCGGGAAGGTTTCCACGGTATGGCTCGCTTCCGATGAAGACCGTGAAGGAGAGGCCATTTCGTGGCATCTCGCCGATGCCCTCGGTCTGGAAAAGTCGAAGACCAGGCGCATAGTTTTCCACGAAATCACGAAAGACGCCATCCTGAACGCCGTGCAGAACCCCAGGGACCTGGACATGAACCTGGTCGACGCGCAGCAGGCCCGCCGTGTCCTGGACCGTCTGGTGGGCTTCGAACTCTCCCCCATCCTCTGGAAGAAAATCAACCGCGGCCTCTCCGCAGGACGCGTGCAGAGCGTGGCCCTGAGGCTCGTCGTGGACAGGGAAAGGGAGATAATAGCTTTCAAACCGGAAGGTTATTACCGCATAGAGGGAACTTTCGATGTGAAAGGCACCAATGCCAAAGGCGTCCTCAACAAGACTTTCAAGAGCCTGGGTGAGGCCCGCCGCTTCCTTGAAGACAGCATAGGGGCCTCTTACAAAGTGTCAGCGGTGGACAAGAAGGAAGGAGTGCGCTATCCGGCCCCGCCCTTCACCACCTCCACCCTCCAGCAGGAGGCGGCCCGCAAGCTCCATCTGCCGGTAAGCGTCACGATGAGGGTGGCCCAGAGCCTTTACGAGAGGGGTCTCATCACCTACATGCGTACCGACTCCACCAACCTCTCAAGCCTGGCCCTCGGAACCTCCAAGACCTTCATACTCGACAACTTCGGGCCCGAATACTCGCATCCAAGGCAGTACAAGACCCATTCGAAGGGGGCACAGGAAGCGCACGAAGCCATCCGGCCCACCTACATAGCCAACACCTCCATAGAGGGCACGGCCCAGGAGCAGAAACTTTACAACCTCATCTGGAAACGCACGGTCGCCTCGCAAATGGCGGAGGCGAAGGTCCTGGGCACCGCCATCACCGTCGGGAGCGACAGGCGCCCCGAGACCTTCGGCATCGAAGCTTCGCAGGTGATCTTCGACGGTTTCCTCAAACTTTACATCGAAGGCACGGACGACAACAGCGTGGAAGAGGCCGGTGCGGTCATCCTCCCCGAAGTCGTTGCGGGAGAGCCCCTGAAGGCGGGCCCGGTCAAGGCGGAGTGCAAGTTCACCAGGCCGCCCATGCGCTACTCCGAGGCCACCCTGGTCAAGAAACTGGAAGAACTGGGCATAGGCCGCCCGAGCACCTACGCCCCCACCATCTCCACCCTCACCACGGGCAGGGGCTATATCACGCGCGGCAACAAGGAAGGACAGAAAGTGCAGGTGACCAACCTCACCCTCAGGGGAGGCACCATCTCCGAGAGCGGCAAGAACGAGACCATAGGCGAAGAGCGCGGCAAGCTGCTGCCCCAGGAAGTGGGCATGATAGTCACCGACTATCTGGTGGAGCATTTCCCCGAAATCCTCGATTACGACTTCACCGCCAACGTGGAAAAGGACTTCGACAAGATTGCGGAGGGCGAGCTGGAATGGGACAGCGTCATCTCCCAGTTCTACGGCCCGTTCCACAAGATGGTGGACACCAATCTCCACGACGGACTCTACAGCCATGTGGAAAGGTCCCTCGGCACCGATCCGGCCACCGGCGAACCGGTGGTGGCCCGTTACGGACAGTTCGGGGCATATATCCAAAAGGGAGAAGGCGAAGGCAGGCAGTATGCCAGCCTGGCAAGCGGACAGCTCATCGAGACCATAACCCTCCCCGAAGCCATCAAGCTCTTCGAGCTGCCCCGTACGGTGGGCAAGTACCTCGACATGGACATAGTCGCCACCAAGGGAAGGTTCGGCCCGTATCTGAAATGGAACGGCCGAAACTTCTCGATCCCCCGCGGCAAAGACCCGCTGAAGATATCACTCGAAGAGTGCGCGGCAATCATAGCCGACCAGAAAGACAAGGGGGCGGCGGCTCCGGCCATCGCCGAATTCAAGGAGTCCGGCATACAGGTGCTCAACGGCCGCTACGGGCCGTACATCAAGCATGCCGGGAACAACTACCGCATACCGAAAGGGACCGATCCGGCCACCCTCACCGAAGAAGACTGCAGGAAACTGATCGCCGGAAACGGTGCCGCAGGCAGGGGCAAGTACGGAGGACGCTACAGCAGGAAGAAATAAATCCATATGAAAATGAAATACCAACTCGACGACATTGACAGGAAGATACTTTACTTCCTCATTAAGGACGCCCGCATGCCCTACCTCGAAATCGCGAGGGAATGCGGAGTGTCCGGTGCCGCGATTCACCAGAGGGTCCACAAACTTCAGGAGAACGGAGTCATCACCGGGTCGCGCCTGCTGGTAAAGCCGGCCGCGATAGGGCTCAACGTCTGCGCCTTCGTAAGCATCGCGGTTACCGAACTGGCCAGGATCCCCGAGGTCATCTCGGCTCTCAAACAAATCCCCGAAGTTGTCGAATGCCACTTCGTGACAGGCGGGGCCACCATGCTGGTGAAGCTTTATTGCATGGACAACAACCACCTCATGGACGTTCTCATGGGCTCCATCCTCAACATGCCCTACATCCAGTCCACCGACACCATGCTCTCACTCGAAGAGGCTTTCGAAAGACAGGTGTGGGTAAAGGATTTCAAGAGTTCCGCCGGCCGCGACGAACCCGCCGCGGAGCCCGTCAGGAAAAAATCAGCGAAGAAGAAATAGTTCCGCCAGCTCCAGGTCTTCCGGAGCGGTGATCTTGATGTTCCGCCTCTCTCCCCCTATGTAGGAGAGAGGTATTCCGTATGCCTTGGCCACGGAAGCGTCGTCGGTGAACGAGGTCGAGAAGGCCTGCCCATAGGCAGCCTTAATGTCTTCGCTGCGGAACACCTGCGGAGTCTGCGCGGCCAGTATGCGGGATCGGTCGGGGTCGGGACCGAGGGGATCCGCGTTCTTCAGGGTGTCGGTTACCGGAACGACCGGAATGACGGCCCTTTCCTTCTCCATCCTGGAGAGCATCTCCCTCACAAGGGCGGCGGAAACGAAAGGCCTCACGCCGTCATGGATGGCGGCTATGGCCCCGTCCGGCACTTTCCTGAGGGCGTTCTGCACAGAATGGAAACGGGTGAGCCCGCCCTCGACCAGGATCTGGGGCATGTTGAAACTATGCTTGATGCAGAGGTCTTTCCACGTCTGGAACCAGGCCTTGGGAAGCACTGTCACGGCACGGGCGCCGGGCGCTGCTTCCGCAAGGTGTTCGAGGGTGCGCTGCAAGATGGGGACGCCCCCGATTTCCAGGAACTGTTTCGGCGTCGCCGAGCCCATCCTGGAGCCGTTTCCTCCGGCGACGACGATAATGTAAGTTTTTCTTTCCATCCGGATATGGCAAAATTAATTAAAAAACACTAAATTTGCTTACTTAAACCATAAATACGAAAAATGGCATTTTCTTTTCTCAACCAAGAACTCGCAATAGACCTCGGAACGGCCAACACCGTCATCTACCAGAACGACGACATAGT
>CAJOQW010000166.1 GCA_905236955.1 uncultured Bacteroidales bacterium | reverse complement strand
GTGGCAGGGCTGTCAAAGCCTTTGGGAAGAGCCACTATCTGGTCATAGACACTGGCCTTCCTTGCTGCCTCCTCGACTTCTTCGAAACTGGCTCCAGGCCTGCCGTAACGGATATTCTCCTCGATGCTTCCGTTGAAGATATGGTTCTTCTGAAGGACAAGCCCTACGTGTTCGCGCAGATATTGGGTATCCCATTCGCGAAGATCCACCCCGTCCAGGGTTATGCTGCCGCAATCAGGTTCATAGAACTTGTCGAGGAGGTTGACGATCGTGGACTTCCCCGCCCCGCTCAGTCCGACAAGGGCAGTAATGACTCCGCTCTCGACCTTGAGGGAAACGTTGTGAAGGGCCTTGGTGCCGTTGGGATAGGTGAAATCGACTCCCTTCATTTCGAAGGTTCCTTCCACCTTCTCCGGCCTGTAGCCGCCGGTAGGTTCCACCTCTTCATCGGCATCGACGATGTCGAAATACCCCTCCGCATAGATCAGGGCTTCGTTAAGGTCGTCGAAGATGCGCTGGAGCTGGGAAATGGGGGCGGTGACATTTGAAAAGAGCATTATATGGTACATGATCTTGCCGATGGTCATGCCGGGATAGCCGGTCAGCACCAGATACGAAGTGAGGATGATGATAAGCACGGTTCCGGTCTGGTTTACGAAACTTTTGAGGGCGTCGAATCCGAATGAAGCCTTTCTGATGCCCAGCTGGTTGCCGTAGAAACCGTCCTGAAGTTCGGTTTGTTTCCCGAGTTCGATCTCTTCGCGGTTGAACGACTTTATGACGTTCATGCTCTCGAGTATGTTCATTATGCTTCCGCTTCTCTTCTCGTTGAATCCCCGCATGTTCTTGCGTGAGTTCTTGAGCTTCCGCCCCTGAAGGGCGGTGATCCAAAAATAAACCGGCACGACCGCAAGGGCTACGAACCCGACATATACGTTGGCCGCGAATATAAGCACCAGCGCCAGGACGGAGCTGACGATCATGGGAAGAAGGCTGATGAAGAAGTTCTGGATTGTGCGGGAGATGCTGCTTGCCCCCTGGTCGATCCTGGCCTGCAGCATTCCAGGCGCATTGTCGCTCCTGGCAAAGAAGGCCATCCTGTATTTGAGGATGCGCTCGACCACACCCAGGGAAAGCTGTCGGGAAATATTGATCCTGAGTTTTTCGCCGAAGATGTTCTGTCCGAAGGAAATGCCGGCCCTCAGGATTTCCTTTCCGAGCAGCACGACGCTTACGGTCACGAGGATCCTTGCGGCTTTTGCCCATGTGAAATCCGGCGAACCGACAAGTCCGTTGATGGCGTCCACGGTCCTGTCGAGGACGATGGCGTTCACCTGTGCCAGCAATGAGCCCAGCAGCGTCAGGGACAGCGTCGCAATCAGCAGGAAGCGGAAAGGCTTGATATACGGCAGGATCCGCTTGAATAATTGAAACAAATTCATCGCGTCCTATTTTCGGGTAAGGTTGAATGCAACCGCCGCCTTCATGGTGAGGGCGGCGGTTTGCAAGATGGGGGGAGCCTTTATTTCTTGATTGCTTTCTTGATCAGGTTCCAGACCCAAAGAAGGACCACCGCGCCGATGAGGGCGCTGACGATCTGGCCATACCACTGCGACCAGAAGGATCCGCCGGCACCGATGAGGCCCAGCAGCCAGCCGCCGACGAGTCCGCCGAGAAGGCCGATGATGATGTTCCAGATGAGACCTCCTTTGTCCTTGACGACAAAGAACCCGGCGAGCCAGCCTGCGATGGCTCCGAACAGAAGTGTAAGAATGATGTTCATTGTGTTTTTAGTACTTGGTCTTTGAGCAAATTTACAAAATAATCTTATATTTGTTTATTCAGAATCAAAATCTTTCAATTATGGATCAAAGCAACGTTCGCCCGTCCGGCATGGAGCGCATCATCGACTATGCCCTTGCGGAAAAATTCATCAATGCCCAGGTTCTTGCCATCAGGGAGCAGGTCGGGGACGGAAAGGTCCTGCTGGCCCTTTCGGGCGGCGTGGACTCTTCGGTCGTAGCCGCACTGCTCATCAAGGCCATAGGCCGTCAACTGGTATGTGTACACGTAAATCATGGTCTGCTCCGCAAAGGAGAACCGGAACAGGTCATCAAGGTCTTCCGGGACGAGATGGACGCAAACCTAATCTATGTCGATGCCACCGACCGTTTCCTGGGGCTCCTTGCAGGCGTCGCGGACCCGGAGCGTAAAAGGCATATCATCGGCGAGGAATTCATAAAGGTATTCGCTGAAGAGGCGGCCAAGTTGGAGGGTATCCATTTCCTTGCCCAGGGCACCATCTACCCCGACATACTCGAAAGCGAAAAAGGAATCAAGGCCCACCACAATGTAGGCGGGCTTCCGCCCGAGCTCGACTTCGAACTGGTCGAACCGGTAAAACTCCTGTACAAAGACGAGGTACGGGTCGTGGGCAAGGCCCTCGGCCTTCCGGACGGCATGGTTTACCGCCAGCCTTTCCCAGGACCGGGACTCGGGGTCCGCTGCACCGGAGCGATCACCCGCGAACGTCTCGAGGCGGTCCGCGAATCCGACGCGATCCTGCGCGAGGAGTTCGCCCGCAACGGCCTGGAGGGTAGTGTATGGCAGTTCTTCACCATAGTCCCGGACTACAAGTCCACCGGCATAAAGGACGGTAAGCGCAGTTTCGAGTGGCCCGTGGTCATCCGTGCCGTCAACACCCGTGACGCCATGTCCGCCACCGTTCCCGACATCCCCTTCCCCCTCCTGCAGCATATCACCGAACGCATCGTCTCCGAAGTAGCGGGAGTCAACAGGGTCTTGTACGACCTTACGCCTAAGCCTACTGGCACAATCGAATGGGAATAATCACAATGATGGTCAAAATATGTTAAAGAAAAGTGTATTTCTGGCCGGCGCAATACTGCTTGCCGCCTGCTCGACATCCGCGCCCGAGACCACGGTCGTCGTCGATCCGGACGTAAAAGGCACACAAATCGCCGAAGACTTCATCGGAGTCAGTTACGAATCCAGGATGCTGGTCCCGACTGATGACGGGAAGTACTATTTCACAAAGGACAACACTTCCCTTATACGTTTATTCAATACCTTAGGCATCAAGAATGTCCGTATCGGCGGAAGTTCGGTGGACAATCCCAACGACCCACTCCCCACCCTCAAGGACATCGACGAGTTCTTCGGCTTCATAAAGGCAGCCGGAGTCAAGGTCATTTACTCGGTCAGGCTCCGAGACGGGGATCCTGCATACGCAAAGGCCGTAGCCGGGCATATCTACGACAACTACCGGGAATGCCTTTCGCATTTTGCAATAGGCAACGAGCCTTCTTACTATAAGGACTTCGAAGGCCAGATGAGGCCCCATTGGGGAAGCCTCTACGCTGCAATGCGCGAGGTGGCTCCCGACGTGCCTTTCTGTGCTCCGGACGATAATCCCAACCCGCCCCTTTCCACCTGGATGATGGACAATTACGGTGCACCCGACGGTCCTGTGAACCTGCTCACCATGCATTATTATCCCGGGGACTGCGCATATACCAATCCCTTCAAGGTCAAGAGCCATTCGGAGTTGATCCCATTCGATCCCGCGATGAAGCGCGAGATGTTGCTTTCCGATGACATGCATCCCAAATATCAGGGCGTGCTTGAAAGGATGTCTCCCGTATTCGCACGCGCTCCGTACCGTCTGAGCGAGACCAACAGCATTTGGTACGGCGGTCTCAAGGATGCCAGCGATTCCTATGCTTCCGCCCTGTGGGCCCTGGACTATACTTTATGGTGGGCCAGCCGCGGAGCGGTAGGTGTCAACTTCCACACCGGCGACAAGGTTGGCGGAGGCAACGGCACCGTGGTTTCACGATATGCGCTTTTCGTAACTGACGGCGACGGGTTTGAGATCCGCCCCATAAGCTATGCCATCAAGGCGTTTGCAGATGCCGCCACCGGAAGCGTGGCGGAAGCTCCCCTGGAAGGCCGCACCGAAATGCTTTCGGCATATACCAGCATGTCGCAGGATGAATGCAACGTGATCGTGATCAACCGCGAGCACTCGGCGGATGCCGCACCGCGCGTTGTCGGGATCACCCTCCGCGACAAGGTCAAGACTTCCGGCAAAGCCTTCGTCACTATGATGCTCGGTCCCGATATTGCCGCCAAAGACGGAGTTACGCTCGGGGGAAAGAGCATACGGCATGACGGTTCGCTGGAACCCGCAGCCGGCATCAGGGCGAAAGTGAAGGGCGGGAAGATAATGATAGAGCTCCCTCCCGCCAGTGCCGCAATTGTAAAGCTTAACATAATCAACTGAAAGATAATATGATACCCGCTTCCCCAGCCAAGGTATGGTACACCGATTTCCGCACCGGCATCTACGGTGAAAGCCTCCCGCACAAACTCTCGCGTCTAGCCCGGACTGCCGGCATGGACAAAATTGACATGGACGGAAAATTCGTCGCGATAAAGATGCATTTCGGCGAACTTGGGAACGTCAGTTTCCTTCGCCCCAATTATGCCGCCGCCATAGTGGACCTGGTCAAGGAGCTGGGTGGAATCCCCTTTCTGACAGACTGCAACACGATGTATCCCGGCTTCCGCAAGAACGCCATCGAGCATCTGAATTGTGCATGGAAAAACGGTTTCACTCCGCTCACCGTAGGCTGCCCCGTCCTTATCGGTGACGGCCTCAAGGGCACCGACGACATTTCAGTACCGGTCGAGGGCGGTGAATACACAAAAGAGGCGCGGATAGGCCGTGCTATCATGGATGCCGACGTCTTTATCAGCCTCACCCATTTCAAAGGCCATGAGATGACCGGTTTCGGCGGAACCATCAAGAACATAGGCATGGGATGCGGCTCGCGTGCGGGCAAGGAGGACCAGCATTCCAACGGCAAACCGGTCATCGATCAGGACAAGTGCCGGGGCTGCCGCCGCTGCCAACGCGAATGT
>CAJOQW010000165.1 GCA_905236955.1 uncultured Bacteroidales bacterium | reverse complement strand
CGGCCCATGCCTATGAAGGCCCAGCCGCGGTAACCATGGAATGATATGACCACCTTGCGGTGGCCGGGCCCTGTACGGAAAAGGCTGCCTCTGAGTATCTTTCCGTCCTGCGAAACGACTTCGAGCCCTTCCTTCGGACGCGAAAGGGCGTCTTCCCTTCCCTTGATGCCCGCGGCGTAGAAACCGCGGTTGCGGTCATTGACCCTCTTGTCTGAAAGGCTCTCCGGAGCAGGCTTGCGGAATGCCCGCAGAGCCCTCACGGCCAGACACAGGGAAGTTACCGGAAGGGTGAGCAGGAACAAAAATATTATTATCAGGGTAAGCCAGATCATGCGCGTTTTTCCTCCGGATGCAAAGATAAAAAAATTGCATACATTTGTATTTGGACATATCCTGCACAAAATGAAACTCATCGATTATATACGGGAGTCGCTGCGCAGCAACATCGACCTTGCAAACCACATCGACACGCATGCAGCCGAACTCAACATACGTTCGAATGTTTACTTCAGGGGGCCCACCATCCTTATCCTGGCCTTCTCGATTGTCATAGCTTCGGTCGGCCTCAACGTCAACTCCACGGCCGTAATAATCGGCGCCATGCTGATATCCCCCCTTATGGGCCCTATTATCGGCATAGGGCTGGCGGGCAGCATAAACGACGTCAAACTCTTCCGCGACTCGGCATGGAACCTGCTGGTGATGGTAGGCATCTCCCTGGCCGCTTCCGCCCTGTACTTCCTGCTTTCACCCCTCGAGCTGGCAAACCCCACGGAGCTGGAGGCCCGCACGAGCCCGTCCATCTTCGATGTAATGATAGCCTTGTTCGGCGGAGCCGCAGGCATAGTGGAGATGTCCCGCAAGGAGAAGGGGACGGTGCTCTCGGGTGTTGCCATTGCAACGGCCCTCATGCCGCCCCTGTGCACCGCTGGCTACGGCTTAGCCAACTGGAACGGGCATTTCTTCTTCGGAGCCATGGGACTGTTCGGCATAAACACCCTTTTCATCGCGCTCGCCACTTACGCCGGAGCCAAGCTGATGCATTTCCGCGAGGTGGAATTCATAAGCGAGAAACGCGCCAAACGTACCCGGAGGGTCATCTCGTCCTTCACCCTGGTCGTCGTGGCGCTCAGCCTGTGGTCGGCCGTATCGATGATACGCCGCAACAATTTCGAGATAAGCGCCGAGAATTTCATCAGCGAGAACCGCTCCCTCGACAGGGCTTATATCTACGACTATAAGATAGACGGCTCCGCGCGAACGGTCGATATCCGCATCACCGGCAGGCAGATTTCAGACGAAGCGAAAGAAGCCCTGATAGGGAGCGCCCTTTCGCACGGCATAACCCGGGACGAGCTGATTATCCATGAGAACAGCCTGGAGGAGACCGACAACGAGAAAATGGTCAATCTCTTCGAGCGTTCGGAAGCGGAGATAGCCCTTCGCGACGCCAAGATAATGATGCTCCGCGACCAGGTGGATTCGCTCAAGGGCGAGTCCTTCCCTTCGGTACAGATAACGCGCGAGCTGCAAAGCCAGTATCCCGACGTCATCGAGGAGATATACCTTTCCAAAGGAACCGTCGTGCAGGCCGGCACTCTCGGCGCGCAGCCGCGCACGACCATCATCATCCGCACAAAGAAAACCCTCTCCCAGAACGACCGGAAGAGGATGGAGGAATGGTTGAAGATTCGCCTCGACGACGAGCAGCTCGAGCTTCTGGTGCTGCGTCAGTTCAACACTTCGGCGGATATCTCCAGCATGCTGGAATAAGGTTCCCTACTTCTTGCCGCACACACGCCCGATGGCGTAGATGAGAGCCGCGACGGCCATGCCGTTGATGGCGGGGAAGCCCCATTTTACGAGGTTGGCCACGACAGCCCCGCAGACCACGCCCGCTACTGCCCACCAGTTGACGGTCTTGTCGGAAAGGGAGCCGTCAAGATAGCCTTTCCTGTCGCAGAAGTAGCTGATTATGAGGATTATACCCACCGGAGGAAGGGTGCAGTTGAGTACGTTGAGCCAACCGCAGAAATTCCAGTACAGCCATACCGCCGCTACGGTACCGATGAGACCGGAGATGAGCACCATGGTCTTCTTGGAGAGGCCGAAGATGTTCGAGAGGCCGAGGCCGGCCGTATAAAGGGCGTTGTCGTTGGTTGTCCAGATGTTGAGGCCGAGCACGAGCACCGCAATGTAGAAGAGGTTCAGGTTGAGCATGACCTCGAAGATGTCGTTGCCGCCCGCATAGATGCTGGAGACGGCACCGAAGAGGAACATGAGGCTGTTGCCCACGAAGAAGGCGATGATGGTGACGATGAGGCCTACCTTGCCGCTCTTCGCGAACCGGGTGAAGTTGGGCGTCGCCGTGCCGCCCGACACGAAGCTGCCAACCACCAGACCGGCTCCGGCTATAATGCCGAGGTCCTTGGTGCCTTTTGCGAACTGTTCCACCAGGCCCGCATCACCGCGGTTGATGGCCATTATCATCGCGACGGTGCCGAGGATGGCCACGGCGGGAACGGCGATGTAACTGACGATAGTGAGGCTCTTGATCCCGAAATAGGCACTGGCCGTCATGAGGATGCCGGCGACCGCCACCAGGACATATCCCTGCCAGGGCATGAAGTCGGGGGTGACATCCAGGCCCATGAGTTCCTTGGCAACGGGGATGGCGAACATCGCCAGGCCCACGCCGAACCACCCGATCTGGGTGAAGCTGATCATGGCGCTGGGGAGCCAGCTTCCCTTGGAACCGAAGCTCTTGCGGGCGAGCATGTCGAGCGAGAGGCCTCTCTCGGCCCCGATGTATCCCAGGTCTCCGGTATAGGCGGCAAGGATGAGACCTCCGATGATGAGGGCCCAGACAAATCCCCACCAGTCGAGGCCGGCGGCGAGCTGCTGTCCCACCCACATGCTGGCGGAGAAGAAAGTGAATCCGAGCATGATCATGAACATGCTCAACGTGGACTTGCGTCCGGCCCTGTCGACCGGGCGGCCTGTGTAATCGGCGTCAGTGTGTTTCATATAGTTTTTTGATTGAGTTGATTCCAGCAATCCGCCTCCGGGCCACGGCGGCGAGGTCTGTCCCGCCTTCGAACAGGGCCTGTTCCCGGCTCCATATACCGGCGAGTTCCGAATCGGCAAGCTTATCCAGATGTAGGAGACTCTTCCATTCCTCGAATGGAACGGGACCGTCGTAGCCGAGCTTCTCCTTCAAGAGGGCTACGGGGTCGATCGAAGAAGCCCTGTCGCGTATGCCTTCCCAATATTCGAGCACCTCCTGGAAATGGAGGGGTATCTCGTAACGGCGCGCGCCGCCGTCATATATTATGCACTTTTCGAAGATGGAGTCGGGCCGGTCGAGCGAGTACGCGCGGAACTCGGGGCTCACGGCTCCGTCCTTCCAGCCGAAGTCGATGTCCGGGACGTTGATACCGCTCACGCCCGTGCTCTCGTATACGGTGAAGATGCCTTCGTAGAAGATGCAGTCGAAACCTTCGAAGCCGGGGAACATACCGGAGAATTTCCGACGCATGTCCTCCATCAGGGAAATAGCCCTCGTACCTCCTATGGTGAACATTATTATGCGCTTAATCGAGCCTTCGGCCTCCTTGAAGAGTTCCGCAACCTGGTCCATGCACATGCGGAAGGTGTCGCCGGTGGCGAGGATGTCGCCTATAGCCAGTATCCGTCCCGGCCCGGGAGTGACTTTTTCGTAACGGATGTCCAGACCGGTTATGACATGGTTCTCTATCACCCTTTCGCAGGATACGAAATGGATGTCGCGTACGCGTATGCCCAGCCTGCTGCAAGCTTCTTCCAGGGGATAGTTCAGACCTCCCCTCAGGATGGTCAGGATATCAATATCGCCGCTCGGGCCTGAAGGGAATAGGTGGCGGAGAGCGGCGACGGTTTCATCGAGGAGGGCAGAGTAGCAGGGGAAGCCGATGACTTCGGGGGAGGAGAGGAGGTGACGGCTCCCGGGGCCGGTCACCACGAAGTAACGGTTCTTGAAGCGGGATGCCTCCAGTTCGTATATGTTTGTCTTTCCATACACACCTGCATGCCGCAGGTACGTACCATCGAGAAATTTTGTCATGAAAAATTCCGATTAGATTCAACCGGGATACAAAGTTATGAAAAAAAATAAAAACGCCGGCAATTTTTTTGAATGCCGGCGTAAAGAAATGTGTAACGTGCTCTATTTCAGCAATTCGTGCGATGCTGTCATGGCTCTGGGATCCAGGGCCTCATCCAGTTTTTCGCGTGTCATGTAGCCGTGCTCGAGCACCAGGTCATAGACGCTGCGTCCGGTTTCGAGGGCTTCCTTTGCAACCTTGGTCGAGGTCTTGTAGCCTATGTAAGGATTGAGCGCGGTAACTATGCCGATTGAGTTCCTCACCATCCCGTAGCAGTGGTCGGCGTTCACGGTGATGCCTTCCACGCACTTGGTACGGAGGGTGTCGATCGCATTGCATAGCCAGGTCTGGCTCTCCAGGATGGATTCGGCTATTACGGGTTCCATCACGTTGAGCTGGAGTTGTCCGGCTTCGGCCGCGAAGGCCACGGTGGTATCGTTGCCTATAACCTTGAAGCATACCTGATTCGTGACTTCGGGGATAACCGGATTCACCTTGCCGGGCATGATGGACGAACCCGGAGCCATCGGCGGGAGGTTGATTTCGTGAAGGCCGCATCGGGGACCCGAAGCCATGAGGCGGAGGTCGTTGCAGATCTTCGAAAGCTTGACGGCCAGGCGCTTGAGGGCGGCGGAGTAGCTCACGTACGCGCCGGTGTCCGGCGTAGCCTCAACCAGGTCGGATGCCTTCACGAAGTCGTCGCCGCTGAACTCCGAAAGCCTCTTCGTGCACAGTTCGGCGAAACCGGGAACTGCGTTGAGGCCCGTCCCTATGGCCGTTCCGCCCATGTTTATCTCCTTGAGGAGCACCACGTTGCGTTCCAGGTTGGCGATTTCTTCCTCGAGGTTGTTGGCGAAGGCGTTGAATTCCTGGCCCGAAGTCATGGGTACCGCATCCTGGAGCTGGGTGCGGCCCATCTTGATGATGTCCTTGAACTCTTCGCCTTTAGCGCGGAAGGCTGCGATAAGCGCCTTGAGCTTCGTTTCGAGATGCCTGTTCATCCTTACGAAGGTATAGCGGAAAGCGGTGGGATAGGCGTCGTTGGTGGACTGGGCGCAGTTCACATGGTCGTTGGGCCAGCAGTACTGGTACTCCCCCTTCTTGTGGCCCATGAGCTCGAGCGCACGGTTGGCGATCACCTCATTGGCGTTCATGTTCACCGACGTTCCGGCACCTCCCTGCATCATGTCCACCGGGAACTGGTCGTGGAACTTGCCGTCCACGATCTCGCGGCATGCGGCCATGATGGCCTCGGCTATGTCCTTGTCAAGCACGCCGAGTTCGGCATTTGCGGAAGCGGCGGCCATCTTGACATAGGCCATGGCGATGATATACTCGGGATAGTCGCACATCCTGGTATTGGAGATCTTGTAGTTATTGAGCGCGCGTTGCGTCTGGACGCCATAATAGGCGTCGATGGGAACTTCGAGTTCCCCGAGCAGGTCGCTTTCGACCCTGAATTTCTGTTCTGACATTTTATGCTTTGCTATCAATATGCTTTTATCCTGTACATGAATCCCAGTTCCAGCCTGTTCACGTGGTAGTTGTCGAGCCTGACCCCTTCATACTTGCAGTCGCGCCCCACATAAGCCACGAACACTCGGAAGTCCTGGTCCTTGAGGGGATAGTATTCAAGCGCCCCGACATAGCCGAGCGAAACGCGCTTGTAAGCGTCCATGGATGCCAGGTCAGCGGTCTCGTACATGCCTTTGAGCATAAGGTTGAATCCCGGGGTGAAATGCCAGTTGAGCTTGGTGACGAACGAGTTGTAACGCACGTCGGTGGCGTATCCGCCTCCCAGGTCGCCCGTGACTATGCGCAGGCGGTCAAGGCCTTCGAATGCTCCCATGTAGTCGAAGTACCACTGCAGCTTTGGCAGGTTCAGGCTTTGG
>CAJOQW010000164.1 GCA_905236955.1 uncultured Bacteroidales bacterium | reverse complement strand
GCCCAGAGAAGGGTGAAGATGATGAGGCCCGTCAGGCTGTTCACACCCACCCATATCACCATCACCCAGGCAAGTACGGCAAAGCATACTCCGGTGAAGAACAGCCAGCGCTGGTTCATCTTGTCCACGACGAGGGAGAGCACGAAGGTGGTGCCTATGATCACTATCCACTGGCATGCGGTCAGCAGGTTGGCTCCGGCATTGGAAAGACCGCCCGCAGTCTCATAGATATGGGGCTGGAAAAAGCCCATCACCGACGCCACCAGGTTCCAGCTTAGATACATGCCGGCCAGGAAGAGCATCGTGCGGACATTGAGCTTGTTGGTGAAGAGCTTTCCGAAAGACGAGAAAGTGCCGGCATCCTTCTTCCCCGCCGCCCTGGCATCTTCCCACTCCTTGGATTCGTTGAGCCTGCGCTGGAGAAGCCACGCGATGAGGGCGACTATGAAGAGGGACCCGAAGACTATCCGGCTCGCCCATACTCCGAGGGCTGCGCCGGTGACAGTGCCTCCGCTGAGGGACCCTAC
Organism: uncultured Bacteroidales bacterium; assembly: GCA_905236955.1. GTDB lineage: Bacteria > Bacteroidota > Bacteroidia > Bacteroidales > UBA932 > Cryptobacteroides. Next base: position 5,385 of record CAJOQW010000164.1, on the reverse strand, counting down.
CACGGAAGATACGAGTCCGAAGAGGGGACCTCCGGCACCGCCGGCCGTCGGAGGGGCCAGGAGCATGCCCAGGATAAGGATGATGAAGGGACCTATCCCCCAGGCCATCTGCGAGATGCAGATGTTGCGGCCGCGGTTGCCCGTTTCGGAATTCTCGGAAATATATGTCCAGGAAGCGGGGACCCCGACTCCCACGGAGATGCCGGTGACGAGGAATCCCAGAAGGAGCATGACAAAATTCACGCTGCACATTATCAGGGCGACACCCGCCATGTAAAGCAACATGTTGTAGGAATATATGAACTTGCGCCCGTAACGGTCGGCCAGGAACCCCCCGATGATGGCTCCTATCGCCGCCCCGAGGCAGTTGGCGCTTATAGCATTGAGCCAGCCGAGGTTGCCCTCGGAAAGCCCCAGGTAATTCTGCCATAGCGTAAGCCCGCTCGCTCCCGCAACAATGGCGCCAGCATCGAGATAATTGGTAAGTGAGACCGCGATGGTACTCCTCAAACTTCCTTTCTTCTTTTCCATGGTTTTATTCTTCTGCTAAATGTCTGTATTCCGGTTCGAGGCCCGCCTTCTCGCGTATCATGGCTGCATCCTTGATGTCGGGACCGTTGTCTTCCCACACCACTCCCGGGCCGTTGGCGTTGCGCAGGAACTTCTCGCCTTCGGTGAGATTCCCCTTCATCTCGATGTAAGATGAACCTTCGTCGGTGTAGAGATAGAACCAGTGGTTGGGCGAGTGTACATATGACGGATGGAAAATCGAATGGCACCAGTTGCCCGTGATGGTGGTACGCGGCTGGGCCGAGAGGGTGTATATGCAGGCGGTGTCGTACATGTGGGCGGCATAGTTGTATATGTGGTTGAAAGACACAAGGTTGTCGTGCATGCAGCTGAGCGCCCTGGTCCATCCCCAGCCAAGGGAGACGCCGGTGTAGGAGATGTCGTGGATGAGATTGTGCGATATGTCGATGTCGGCGACGAAGCCGGCCGCGATGGCGCAGCATCCCCAGTCCTCGTTCGTAACATTGTAGATGTGATTGTTGCGTATGGCCTGGCCGTCGCACACCTCCCTCTTGTCTTCGGGATTCCACGGGAGGTGGTTCTCGAGTGAAGCCGTGGCGAAAGTGCCTATCTGGAGGCCGTTGCCGCCTATGTCCGTGAAGACGCATCCGGTGGCTCCGCCACCTTGTACGGCCCATTCGAAATCGAGGCCGCAGGATGCCAGATGCTCGAAACGGCAACCCTGGAAGTCCACGTCGGATGCGGCCTTGACCACTACCGCGGCAGCGGGACGCCCGGTGAAGGCCTGGTTCTCGAGATGGGACATTATGTTGCCCGGCACGCCTGCGGGACGTAGTTTGTAGCCGTCGAGCATGTACATCCCGGCCTGGATGGGCACATGTCCGTGGGTGCTGGGACGCATCCACCCGGTATGGCTGAAGGTGATGTTCTCGAAACGTATCCCCGTCGCAGGCCTCTCGAGCGTACCTTCGACGTTTACGATCGTCTCCAGTACCGGAACTATGACTTCGGCCGATGCCATGTCTTCGCCCGGGAGAGGATAGTAATAAAGCTGGTGCGTGGAGGCGTCATGCCACCATTCTCCGGGAGCGTCGAGCAGTTCCTTTGCACCCTGAAGGTAAAAGGGCGATTCGAGTCCGGGAGTAGTCATGGTATAGGGCCACGGATGCTCGAACTGTATGCGGCTTTCGGGGTCGTGGAAACGTACCGCGGCTTTGTCTCCCTCGAAAGATATCGATTTGACGCGCAGGTTTGCGATTGCCCACATCTGGTGAAGGACCATTTCGACGCGTGGGGCATCCTTGACAGCCTTCACGGCCTTGGCGGGGACATATAGTATCTCATTCTCCTTGTCAATGGAGAGTATCCTGGACATGTCCTCGAAATCGGCCACGTCACGGGCCCAGACGGCTTTCCTGCCGTTGACCCACACCTGCCTGAAGTCGGGATGGTTGCCGTTGAAGGCGGGCACGTCAGCCACCCACAACTTTCCTCCGCGGGCCTTCTTCCATCCGGTGACGGGCATGCCGCCGCTGATGGTCACCTTCTCGCCTTCGGCGGCCCTTATGGTGAAGGGATGCTCCGCCGTGCCGCCGTCCTCGGCCCTGAGGCTGATGGGCTCGGCAAGGAAGTAGGTGCCGCCTTTCAGCACTATCGACATCGGCTCGCCGGGCGCCACCTTTCCGGTGCGCCTGAGGTTGCGGGCGTCGCGGATCGCGGAGTGGAGGGCATAAGGGCCGTCGGAAGCCGAAACTTCGACATCCCTTCCGCTGATGCCGGCGGGTGCGGTGCAGTCGATCCACACGCTCATCTCGCCTTTGCCGCGATTGTCCCATGCATAATAGGGAACCAGGCGTATCCTGGTGGTCTCCAGATCGTTGTTCACGGGAGCATAGAGTTTGTCGGAGGTCCTTCGGCCCCGCTTGTAAACGGTCGCGGTAAGCGAGAGAAGCTCACTGCCGTCAACGCTTATCATCTCCTCGGCGAACTTCGTGTCGGAGGGGATGAGGATGTCGTCCGGGCGCACGCCTTCTTCAAGGTCCGCCGTTTCGATACAATAAACCACAGGACCGCGCTTTACGGCCACCTGGCCGCGGGTCTCCTCGACAAGGGGGTCTGCCTGGAGCAGGACGGTCTCCATGGGGAGGTCGAGAGAAATAACGTCCCCCGCCTTCCAGGCCCTTTCCAGCTTGAAACAGGTTCCGGCCTCAGGTCTGCCGCGGAAGATCTCGCCGTTGACGGCCACCCTGGCTCCAGCCGCCCACTCGGGTATATAAAGATGGAAGGCGAATGCCTTCGCAGGGACTTCCTTCAAGCTTATTTCCACCCTTCCCTTCCAGGGATAATCCGACTTCTGTTCGAGGATCACGGGCGAGCCGTCCGCGAGTTTCCCCCTGTATGAGTTGCTGCCGTAAAGGTTGACCCACAAGCCGTCTGCAGACACCGCATATGCATAATCCTGTATCTCGGCCATGGTCCTGAAGGTGTTGGGAGGGCAGCAGAAGCATTGTGGGATATGGACCGTGCGGTCCTTCGACCAGCGCATGGTATATGGGAAATCGGAACTCACCCTCAAGGGATTGGTGTAGAAGAAGCGCAGGCCGTCGAGGCTCACTCCTGCCATGAGGCTGTTGTATATGACAGTCTCCACTATGTCCATGTACTTGGCATCGCCGGTGATGGCGAACATCCTCCAGTTGAAGAGCAGGTTGCCGATGTTTGCGCAGCTCTCGTTGTGCGCCGTGCTGTTGGGCAGCTGGTAGGCACGCCCGTAAGACTGGTGCACCTTCTGGACATAACTCGGACTGTACGAGGTGCCGTCGGGAGAGGTGCCGTCATAAAGGGCGCCGCAGGCTCCGGTGACATACATCTTGCGCCCGGTTATGTCTTTCCAGATAGACTCCAGATTGGCCATCAGCTCTCCGTCACCCGTCTCGGCCACAACGTCGGCAACGCCGGCATAGAGGTAATTGGCCCTTACGGCATGTCCCATGGCTTCCTTCTGCTGGCGGAAGGGGATGCGGTCCTGGTTGTCGTCGGTACCGTTCTCCACCAGGGCCCGTATCTCGATGAACTGCCTGGCGAGGTCGAGGTAGCGTTTGTCGCCTGTCAGACGGTACATCTCCATGACACCCATGTAATGGGCGGGACAGATGGCATTGCCGGCCAGTTCGGCCGGAGCCCTCTTGCAGAAGTCGCACAGGAAGTCCGCCGCCTTTATGGCCACATCCAGGAGGGTGCGCTTGCCTGTGGCGCGGTAATGCACACAGGCAGCCGTCATGAGATGGCCGAGATTGTAGGTCTCGAAATTCAGACGGTCCTCGAAGGAAACGTCGCCCCCGCTCTGGCGCAACTTGATTATGGCGGGAGTGTGGATATATCCGTCCTCGCGCTGGCAACGGGCGACGACCTGGATGAGACGGTCCATCATCGCATCGTATTCCGGATTCTTCGTTATGGCATAAACCGATGCCAGGCCTTCGAACCACTTGTAGAAATCGCCGTCATAGAACTGCGGCCCGCCGTGTTTTCCCTCCTTGTCCCCCGCCGCCACGAGGAAGTTGTTCCAGCACGGGGAATTCTCGCTGAGGGTCTCCCACATGCCCATAGCCATGGGGCCGGACACTATGTCGAAACGCTCCTTCCAGAAGCCGCCTGTCCAGTTCACGGCATCGATGTCGGCGGCGGAAAGGACGGCATGGGGGCTTTCGGAGGTGTTTACAAGTGCTCTCTCCTGCGAAAAAGCAGGGATCGCCGCAAGAAGCGCGGATATTGCCAGGGTGAGTATTCTTTTCATCTTGTTATTCGAAATGTAGCCTCTCCCCTACCGGGAGCTTGGCTGGATCTATCATCATGTACTTTACCTTGAGCCTGCGCCAGGTATAGCTTATATGTACAAAACCGTCCTTGTCGCAGATGATGGCGGGGTACGAGTACTGGCTTATGGGGCTGTCCTCCAGGGTGATGGAGTCGTACCAGGTTATACCGTCGTCCGAAATCGCGAGGTTCAGCGGAGTGCGGTCGCCCTTAGGCGTACCGCGGGCGGTGCGCACCTTGTTGTAAACCATCAGATACCTTCCGTCCTTCAGGCGCACGGCATCGAGACCGGAGTTGTTGTTGGGCATGTCGCTGAGTTCCACGTCCGACCATGTCTCGCCCCCGTCCTTGCTCTTGGTAACGCCCATGAGGCCGCTGAGAGTGCGGCAATATGCCCGGAGGGTACCGTCCGGAAGTTCTATGATGGAAGGTTGTATGGCCTGGATGGGACGCATGCTGCAGTCCCTTGTCTGCTCGGCTTCCTTCGCGGGGATGTCCGGAGTACGGCGCCAGGTCCTGCCTCCGTCCTCGCTGATCTGGAAGTTGACCCTCCAGCCGCCATCCTCGATGCTGGAACCGGCGACCACCTTGTCGCCAACCTTTACAGGCTTGTCCTTTATGGGGCCTAAGAGATCGTCGTTGATGCGCTGGCGCCTGGCCCAGGTCTTGCCGTTGTTACGGGAAGATGTGTACCAGCCGGTCCAGTCACGTACGTTCTTGCCTATCTTGAAGTAGATGTAGAGGGGGCCCTTGTCGGACTGCCAGAGAACCGGGTTGTAACAGGCCTTGCGGAGAGTATCGGAAAGGATGCCGTGCGCGGCCATGACGGGTTCGCTCCAAAGGCCCGTCTTCGGGTCCTTGGCGCTGAACCAGATGCACACGTCGTCAGCGCCCTCGTGATGGCCGCCGAACCAGGCCGCACCGATGCGGCCGTCCTTCATCTGGACAAGTGTGGTGGCATGGCACTGCGGATAAGGCGCGTCACGGTAAACGAGGCCTTCTTCGATGACGCCCTGGTGGGCGGGGTCGTGATAATCG
>CAJOQW010000163.1 GCA_905236955.1 uncultured Bacteroidales bacterium | reverse complement strand
CGTCTGCATCAGGGCCGACGAGAACACCCGCATGGGTATCATCACCGACATCAAGCAGGAGTTGCGGCGTTGCTCCGCACTCAAAATCATGTATTCTGCAAGAAAGTCCGATTAACAACCGGTCTAACCTGATAGGAGCAGCCCCCTTCATGAGGGCTGCTTTTTAAAATAACAAAATACCAAAATGGAAGTATCGAGAAAGAAAGTGAAGGACCTTCTCGTCTCGGCGCGGGGGCAGGATGTCCTGGCCAAAGGCTGGGTCCGTACAAAAAGAGGAAACAAGGAGATAGCGTTCATAGCCCTCAACGACGGCTCCACCATCCACAACATCCAGGTCGTCGTGGACAAGACCATCATAGGGCCGGAGATCCTGGGCAAGATAAGCACAGGTGCATGCATAGCCGTGCGCGGGAAACTCGTGGAATCTCCCGGAAGCGGCCAGGCCGTAGAGATAAACGCCTCCGAAATCGAGATATACGGTGAATGCGACCCCGTAAGGTATCCTCTCCAGAAAAAGGACACTTCATTCGAATATCTACGTACGGTAGCCCATCTGCGCCCACGCACCAACACGTTCGGCGCAGTACTCAGGCTCCGCAGCCAGATGGCCTTCGCAATCCACGAATACTTCCATTCGAAGGGTTTTGTTTACCTCAACACCCCCCTCATCACCGCAGCAGACGCCGAAGGCGCGGGCAACATGTTCCAGGTTACCACCCTGCCCCTCGACAACGTGCCCCGCAACAAGAAAGGCGAGCCCGACTACGGCAAGGATTTCTTCGGACGCCGCACCTCCCTTACAGTGAGCGGTCAGCTCGAAGGCGAACTCGGCGCCACTGCGCTGGGGGAAATATACACATTCGGCCCCACTTTCAGGGCCGAGAACTCCAATACCCCGCGCCACCTCGCCGAATTCTGGATGATAGAACCGGAAATGGCCTTCTATGACATCAAGGACAACATGGACCTTGCCGAAGACTTCATCAAGAGCCTCGTCCGCTACGCGCTCGAGAACTGTTACGACGATGTCAAGTTCCTCAACGACCGCTACGACCCGGAACTCCTCGAAAGGCTCCGGGGAGTGGTGGCTACCGAATTCGTACGACTGGGCTACACCGAGGGCATACACATACTGGAAGAGGCAGCTACTGCAGGCCATCAGTTCGAGATGCCGATCGCTTGGGGCATGGACCTGCAAAGCGAGCACGAGCGCTTCCTCGTGGAGCAGCATTTCAAGAAACCGGTCATCCTCACCGACTATCCCAAGGACATCAAGGCCTTCTACATGAAGCAGAACGAAGACGGAAAGACCGTCCGCGCCATGGACGTCCTCTTCCCGAAGATCGGCGAGATCATCGGCGGCAGCGAGCGCGAAGCATCTTACGAAAAACTCCAGGCCCGCATCGACGAACTGCATATGAGCCACCGCACGCTGGAGTGGTACCTCGACACCCGCAGGTTCGGCACCTGCCCCCACAGCGGTTTCGGACTCGGATTCGAGAGGCTGCTTCTCTTCGTCACCGGAATGCAGAACATCCGTGACGTCATCCCGTTCCCCAGAACTCCCAAGAACGCCGAATTTTAACCATGTTAGTGATAGGAATAGCCGGTGGTTCCGGCTCAGGAAAAACCACGGTCGTACAGGCCATCACCGACCACCTCAAGGAGAAGGTAGTCGTCATACCGCAGGACGCCTACTACAAGGATTCCAGCGACCTTACGGACGAAGAGAAACGCAACCAGAACTTCGACCATCCCGACGCAATAGACTGGCCGCTCCTGTGCGAACAGCTAGCGGACCTCAAGAAAGGCAAGACGGTACATCAGCCCGTTTACTCCTATATCTCCTGCAGCCGTTCGAAGACCGAAACCGTAACGGTGGAACCGGCGGACGTAATCATCATCGAGGGCATCCTTATCTTCACCAACAAGAAACTGCGCGACCAGATGGATATCAAGATCTTCGTCGATGCAGACGATGACGACCGCCTCATGCGCGTAATGGCCAGGGACATCAGGGAACGGGGCAAGAACGTGGAATGGGTGATGGAGCGCTACTCGCGCACAGTAAAGCCCATGTACCTGCAGTTCATCGAGCCCAGCAAGCGCTTCGCAGACGTCATAATCCCCCAGGGCGGCCATAACAAGGTGGCTGTCAGCATCATAGTCAACACCGTCGAGAAAGCTATCCAGGACGCCAAATAACACAGGAAGTGAAACGCCTCCCAAAAGAAGACAGAGCCGGATTGTACATCACCGTCATCGTTCACCTGGTGGTGCTGATAATCCTGCTGGCTTCCACCCTGGGGGCGCAACTCTCCCGCGAGAACTCCTTCCTGCTCGATTTCACCAAAGCCGAGGAGATGGAACGGCTCGAAAGGCAGCTGGAATTCGAGAAAAGCGTCAACGAACGCCTTAACGAGATACTCGCAGGCGGCAACGATTACGTACACAATGTGGTGGTGGACCGCTCCGAACTCAAGGACGACCGCAATTCCGCCGAAGACGCACAGAAGCTCTATGAGGACGCGCAAAGGCTTCAGGAAGAGCTCAACCATGGCTTCGAGGCTCCAAGGGAAGCCGACGAGTTCGCCTCGGTGGCACCTCCCTCCCCGGTAAAGAAAGAGCCGGTCAGGGAGAGCCATTACTCCGGTCCGTCGGTATTGTCGTACGAACTGAATGGCCGCAAGGCTTCCCACCTGCCCATTCCGGCCTACCGCTGCATGGGTGCAGGCGAGGTTAAGGTGGACATCGGGGTGGACCCGCAGGGGAACGTCCGTACCGCCAAGATCGACGACAGTTCTTCCTCGTCCGACGGGTGCCTGCGCAATTTCGCGGTCAGGGCAGCCCGGATGTCAAAGTTCTCCGCCAGCACATCGGCGCCGTCCATGCAGAGCGGTTATATCATCTACCAGTTCGTAGCCCAATGAAAGTCAAGATAATCAACCATAGCAAGTGGCCCGATCCATTTTACGCCACTGAAGCATCCGCGGGTATGGACCTGCGCGCCGATCTGGATGAACCGATAGTGCTCGGCCCGCTGGAAAGGGCGCTTGTGCCGACAGGCATCTTCATCGAGCTTCCCGTCGGCTTCGAAGCGCAAATAAGGCCGCGCAGCGGACTTGCCACCAAGCACGGAATCACCGTCATAAACACCCCCGGCACCGTGGACGCCGACTATCGCGGCGAGCTCAAGGTATCGCTTGTGAACCTTTCAAAGGAGGCTTTCGCCATAGAACCGGGCGAAAGGATAGCCCAGATGATAGTTTCGCGCCACGAGCATGTGGAATGGGAAGATGTCGAGGTGCTGTCCGATACGGAAAGGGGCGAGGGCGGCTGGGGTTCTACGGGGACGAAATAGAGGGGATTCCGCGCTTCGCGCGCTATCCCCGCCCGCCTGCGGCGGGCTTGCAAAAGGCCAAAAAGAAATTGCGTTCAAGCAAGCTTGAACGCAATTTCTTTTTAACCTTTTGCGGAGAGATGGGGATTCGAACCCCAGAATCCCCGATTGGGGATTAACGGTTTTCGAGACCGCCGCTTT
>CAJOQW010000162.1 GCA_905236955.1 uncultured Bacteroidales bacterium | reverse complement strand
TTTCTATTATCGCACAAGACAATAGACCGGACGAGTGTATGCCAGCATATTCACAGGAAAGGATATGAACACAGGGCCGTCCGGATATCGGACGGCCCTTTTTAAATTGAGTAGTGTATGCCCATGAAAAGGCTTGCCGTACAAGGTTACAGGGGATGCTTCCACGAAGAGGCGGGAAGGCTGTTCTACGAGGCTGCAGGCGAAGAGGTGTCGATAGTCGAATGTCCCACCTTCGCGGGCATGTTCACCGCCATGGCCGAAGGGCGGGCGGATGCCGCGGTAATGGCGATAGAGAACACCATCTCAGGCGGCCTCATCCCCAATTTCGAACTCCTGAGGGATAATGCCATCAAGATAAAGGGAGAGATCTACATCCCCATCCACCAGAACCTCATGGCGTTGCCGGGGCAGAGGATCGAAGACATTCGCGAGGTGCGCACACACTATATGGCCATCAACCAGACTCGCCGATTCTTCCAGAAGGAATGTCCATGGATCACCATGGTGGAGTCGGAAGATACGGCCAAAAGCGCCACCGACATAGCCCGCGGCGGTATCATGGGAGTGGGCGCCGTGGCTTCGGAACTGGCGGCCAGGCAGAACGGACTCGAGATTCTGGCATCCAGCATCGAGACTTACAAGCAGAATTTCACGAGATTCCTCATACTGGACGATTCCCTGGACATCCCCAGGAAAGACGTCAACAAGGCCAGCCTCTGCTTCACCCTCCCCCACAAGCCCGGATCCCTCGCCCAGGTGCTCACCATATTGTCTTTCTACGACATGAACCTCACCAGGATCCAGTCCCTCCCAATTCCGGGGAAGGAATGGCAATACTTCTTTTACGCCGACATCAGATTCGGCGCTTACAACCGCTACCGCCAGGCTCTCAAGGCCGTCAAGCCGCTCATGGAAGACCTTGACATCCTCGGGGAATACCATTGCTTCGAAACAGAAAACCATATCTCAAGAAAATGACCATAAAACCAGCCAGAAGGACGGAACACGTCCAGGAGTATTACTTCTCAAGGAAGAACAGGCAGCTCGACGCCATGAACGCCGAAAGGCTAGCCCAGGGAAAAGACAAGATAATCAGCCTCGGCATCGGCGCTCCCGACAGGATGCCGCCGCAGCCGGCCATCGACAAACTCTGTGAAGTGGCAGGTGAACCGGGCAGTCACGTATATCAGAACTACACAGGGCTTCCCGCCCTCAGGGAGGCTTTCGCCTCCTGGTATTCAAGGTATTACGGAGTCACCCTCGATCCTGTCGGGGAAATCCAGCCGCTCGTGGGCTCCAAGGAAGGCATATTGCTCATCTCACTTGCATACTTGAATCCGGGCGAGAAGGTGCTCGTTCCCGACCCTGGCTATCCCACCTATATCACTTCCGCCCGCCTTGCCGACGCCGAAGTGGTGACCTATGACCTTACGGAGGAGAACGGTTTCCTCCCCGATTTCGACCAGCTCGAAAGGATGGACCTGGAAGGGGTGAAGCTCATGTGGACGAATTACCCCAACATGCCCACCGGAGCTGCCGCCACACCGGAACTTTATCAGCGGATAGTAGATTTCGCGATGAAACACAATATCCTGGTTGTCAACGACAATCCTTATTCCTTCATCCTCAATCCGCATCCTTGCTCGATCCTCGCCGCGGAAGGGGCCAAAGAATGCGCGCTGGAACTGAATTCCCTCAGCAAGGCCCACAACATGTCCGGGTGGCGCATCGGCATGGTGGCCGGCGCCGCCGAGATAGTGGCGCAGGTGCTGAAGGTGAAGAGCCAGATGGACTCCGGCATGTTCAAGGCCATGCAGATGGCTGGTGTGGAGGCTATCGCCCAGGGGGATGAATGGTTCACCAGGCTAAATGCCGAATATGAACTCAGGCAGATCGAGGCAGCCAGGATCTTCGACCTTCTGGGGGTAAAATATCCCGCAAAATCCTCAGGGCTGTTCCTCTGGGGAAGGGTGTCGGCGGAGAATCCGCTCATCGCCGGCCTTCCTGACGACGGCAGGACCATAGGCGAGAAGATGAGCGACACCCTGCTTTACAGGGCAGGCGTGTTCATGACCCCGGGCATCGTCTTCGGCAAGAACGGCAAGGACTACGTGAGGGTTTCCCTCTGCGCCACCGTCCCGGTACTCAAGCAGGCCTACGCCAAAATAAAGGAAATACTATGACGAGGACTGTCGGAATCATAGGCCTCGGCCTCATCGGCGGTTCGATGGCCATCGACCTCAAGCGGCGCGGATTCGCCTCGAAGATAGTAGGGGTGGATTCCGACCCGCTCAACGCCGCCGCTGCGCTCAAGATAGGCCTGGCCGACGAAATGACCGGGATTGAAGACTGCGTGGCAAAAAGCGACATAGTCGTACTCGCCATACCGGCAGGTGCGGCGGTCACGATGCTTTCCAGAGTCCTGGACATGTTCGCGCACGAAAGCGCATACGACCGGAAGATAGTCATGGACACCTGCTCCACGAAAAGCCAGATCGTAAGGGGGGCGCATTACCACCCCTGCCGCGGACAGTATGTGGCCACGCATCCCATGGCGGGTACCGAGTACTCGGGTCCGTGGGCGGCCGAGCCCAATCTTTTCGACGGCCGCGCCTGCATCTTCGCAAACGCCGAAGAATCCGACCCCTGGGCGCTCAAGACCATCGAAGAGCTCTATGACTGCCTGAACATGAGGCCGATATACATGCCGGCGGACCAGCACGACATGCACACCGCCTATGTTTCACACATTTCGCATGTAACGTCTTTCGCTCTGGCCCTCACCGTGCTGGAGAAAGAAAAGGATGAAAAGCACATCTTCGACCTGGCGTCCGGGGGTTTTTCCTCGACAGTACGCCTGGCAAAGAGTTCCTCCGACATGTGGGTACCCATACTAACACAGAACAGGGACAACGTGCTCCGTGCGATAGACACCTACCTCGAGAGGATGAAGGAATTCCGCGACGCCATCGCCGATTTCGACGAAGAGCGGATCGAATCCCTCATCCACGAGGCCAACAGGATAAAGAAAATAATCAGATAATATGGATCGAAATCTTGACATCATACCCGTTTCGAAGTGGGGATTCTTCGACGAAAGCATTCCGCCCCTCGTCATAGCAGGCCCCTGCAGCGCGGAATCCGAGCTGCAGGTCATGATGACTGCCAAGGGGCTGCACGAATTCGGCATACACGTGTACAGGGCGGGGATATGGAAGCCCCGCACCCATCCGGGATCCTTCGAAGGAGTAGGAACGCAGGGGCTCAAATGGCTCCGCAAGGTGAAAGAAGAATTCGGGATGAAGGTGTGCACCGAAGTCGCAAGCGAGAAGCATGTCTTCGAGTGCATAAAATACGGCATCGACATGGTATGGATAGGCGCCCGCACCACCGCGAACCCCTTCCTCGTGCAGGAGATAGCGGACGCCCTGCAGGACACCGACATTCCTGTCCTGGTGAAGAACCCTGTCAATCCGGACATAGACCTGTGGATCGGGGCCCTCGAAAGGCTCAACAGGGCCGGCGTGAAAAAACTTGGCGTCATACACCGCGGTTTTTCAACCTCCGAAAAGATCCCGTATAGGAACAATCCCTTGTGGCAGTTCGCAGTGGAACTCCGCACCCGGTATCCCGAACTGCCCGTTTTCGCCGATCCCAGCCACATGGGAGGAGCCAGGAAATATGTGCAGCCCCTTTCCCAGAGAGCTATGGACCTGGGTTTTGACGGGCTGATGGTGGAATCGCACTGCGACCCCTCATGCGCTCTCAGCGACGCATCCCAGCAACTTGTGCCGGAAGACCTGCGCAAGATGCTGGAGAGCCTGACCGTCCGAAGGAAGAGTACCGACGACAAGGAGTACAACGACAGTATCGGACAGTTGCGCACCCAGATAGACGTCATCGACGAGAATCTTCTGGAATTGCTGAAGTCCCGCATGGATATTTCGAAAAAGATAGGAGGGTTCAAGAAGGCCCACAACATCGCTATCGTGCAGGCTTCCCGCTGGGACTCCATCCTGTCCTCCATGATAGGGAAAGGTCGGGAATACGGTCTTTCCGAAGAATTCGTGACGGCTGTATTCACCGCCATCCACGAAGCATCGGTAGACGCCCAGAACAAGATACTGGAAGGGTAACGTATGAGCAGAAGGCCATACAGGGAGATCGAGTCCACGGAGATGATGTCCGAGGGGCGCAAGATCTACCGCCACACCGCTTTCCAGAACGTGGATTTCACTTCATCCCCACATCTTGTGGAGGGTGTGGAATTCCGGGATTGTTGTTTCCTGGGCTGCAGCATTCCCGAATCCATGCAGAAAAGGTTATCTCCCGACTGCCTGGTTTTCCCCGACATAGACCTGCCATACAAACCATTCGTCTCGAAGTTGTATTCACCTGAAGAACTCTATTCCGGATTCGACCAGTCGAGGCCTTCGAGTGAAAAAGAGACATTCGATGCCGTTGTCTATGAAGACTATATCAGCAAGGGTAAGGCCAGCGACAACATAAAGGAGACTTTCTGCCGCAGCATCCATGATTTTTCCATGTCCGATGCCCTGGGCGATTTCCTTGAGGATTTCGACGGCAGGAAGATAGTGGCCATCATGGGCGGGCATTCCATGCAGAGGACCGGATCGGACTACAGGACAGTCGCCGACATCGCCAAGGGGCTTACCGAAAACGGCCGCCTGATGGTCTCGGGAGGAGGTCCGGGAGCGATGGAGGCCACGCACTTCGGCGCATGGATGGCAGGGCGCAGCGACGATGAAATGTCGGAGGCCCTCGGAATCCTGGCCAAGGCTCCGACGTTCCGCGACGAAGGCTGGCTGGCCAGCGCCTTCGAGGTGAAACGCAAGTTCCCCCAGGAAGGAGGGTACCGCAGCCTTGGCATCCCGACATGGCTCTACGGACATGAGCCATCGACCCCTTTCGCTACGCATATAGCCAAGTTCTTCGACAACAGCGTGCGCGAGAACCATATCATTTCCATACCCCTCGGAGGCATCATCTTTTCGCCGGGGTCCGCCGGTACGGTCAGGGAAATCTTCCAGGACGCGGAGCAGAACCACTACTGCACCCTGGGCTGCGCCAGCCCGATGGTCTTCCTGGGAAAAGAATACTACACCCGCCAGATGCCGATACATCCGCTCCTGAAGCACCTTTCGGAAACCGGGCGCTTCCAGAATCTGCACCTGTCCATCACCGACGACCCGGCCGATGCCGTGCAGCGTATCCTGGAACAATATTAGATTCAGTTCGTTTTTATCCGCGAGGCCGGGGACAAGAATCATCGGGACGGCGGCAAAGCCCCCGGTAATGGACAGTGCGGGTGGAGGGGTTCGAACCCTCACGTCTTTCGACACAGGATCCTAAGTCCTGCTTGTCTG
>CAJOQW010000161.1 GCA_905236955.1 uncultured Bacteroidales bacterium | reverse complement strand
CTGATATCCGGCTGCTGGTGGGCGTCGAGCGGGGTGGGCACGCAGATGGCCACGAAGTCCACGTCCCCTATAAAACTGAAATCGGTGGTTGCCGAAAGCCGGCCTTCCGCCACAAGTGCGGCAAGGTCGGAATCAACCACGTCACCTATATAATTATGGCCCGCATTGACAAGGTCCACCTTATCCTTCTGCACATCGAAGCCGATAGTGCGGAAACCCGCCTTGGCTTTCTCTACGGCCAGGGGCAAGCCAACATAGCCGAGGCCAACGACCCCGGCTATGATGGATTTGTCCTGAATCTTCTGTAGAAGACCAGCTTTCATCAAGTTTTACTCCTTGATAGCGGTGATCATACAGCAGCGGCTGAGTTCCTTCTCATCGTAGAACATATAGTCCACACCGCCCTTGTAATCGGTTACGAGCTGGTTGGCATCTACTCCGAGTTCGTTCACGAGGAAGTTGTAAACGGCCTCGACACGGTTCTTGGAGAGCATGAGGTTATGCGACGGGGTGGCAGTCTGCTTGTCGGCATAGCCGCAGAGGAGGTACTTCACGCTCGGGGTGCTCTTGATGATGTCGGCAACGGACTGCAGGTTGACCTTTTCGCGGCTGAGGAGATCCCAGCGGTCCACGATGAAGTTGATGTGGAACCACAGGTCGGGAACTTCCTTGACAACCTGTACGTCGGCTGCATTGAGGAGCTCGTTCCTGAGATTTGCATTGGCTGCGTTGGCGGCTGCCAGTTCGTTCTCGAGGTCTTTCATACGGGCAAGGGCGGCATCATTGTAGTAGATGGTGCTGGAACGGCTTGCGCGCTCCCATTTGCTCTTTTCCTTGCCGAGCTTCCAAGCGAGACCGGCGGTAACTCCGAAGATGCCGTCGGAAGCGATGTTGGCCTCGACGTGCGCTGCATCGGGCTCGTTGGTGTAGCCTTCACCGTCGAAGTCGTCGGAAACGATGGCTCCGCGGAGGTTGATGAGGAGGCTCAGGCGGTTGCCGAGGCGGATCTTGTTGGCAAGACCGGCATTGAAGGAGGCGCCGCGGGCCTTCTCGCCCTTTTCGAGGCCGAGACCGAAGATATAACCGCCGCCTGCGAAAGCGTCAACGCTCCAGATGCGGTCGGGGTTGTAGCCGAAGAACGCATTCCAGAGGTCCACATGCGCGAGGGCGAAGACGTTGGCATACTGCCCCCTTTGCCATGCGAGCTTCTCGTAGTCGTACTTGCTGTCGGCCTTGGTGTAAAGCTCATTGGTCCTGAAGTGCGAATTACGGGTATAATCACTTGCACTCTGATACAGACCGGTGAAGCCTGAATAGTTTGCACCGATGCCCACACCGAAGCTGGGGGAGGCCCACTTGGTAAGATAGAGGTCGACTGCGGGATAATTCAGCATCTCGGTCCACTTGGCGAACTTCTTGTCGTTGTCGCCGTAGTAGAGCTGTGCCCCGCCACCCAGGAGGAGTTCCCAGTTGTGCCAGAAACCGTTGGTGAAAACGGAGTTCTTCTGGAACGTGGTGGTAGTGACAATGCGGCCGTCGGGAGAGTTGGTTTCCTCGACGATGGTGATGGTCTTGGCGTCTTCCGTGCGCTTAACTTCCTGCGCCAGAGCGGCAGGCGCGAGGAGGGAGATCGTTGCGATCAGGAAAAATAATTTTTTCATATCGTTTCGTTGAAAATAATTCATTTATACTTCCAAGCGGCAAATTTAACGTTAAAATCCCCAAAAAGCAAATAAATTTAGCATAAAATAAACTGTTCATGCTTTTGGAACGACAAATTTCCTGTTAATCCGCACCCTTGCTCCCAAAAGGGTCAACACCCTGACAGTCAGGAACGCCCCTTCCGCAGTATCGACTATGTCCCCCTCAATGCCTTTGAGAGGGCCGCGGACCACTTCCACATGGTCGCCTTTGGCAAAGGAAAAGTCTTCCAGGAGTTCTGCATCGGGGATATCCCTGACAATGCGGATGAAGTCTTCCATCTGCTTGTCAGGCACCTCCAGGAGGGTCCTGGTGGCATGGTCTATCATGAAACGGGCGTTGATCTCGCCGGAGTTCACGAGTGACAGGGCATGGGGTTTCACGGTGTGCAGGAAGAGCATCGTGCTGTAAGTATCGGGTATGAAATGATCGACCCCGAGTTCGGTCAGCCTGCGGGAAATCTTCTTCGACTGCCCGTTGCGTGTACGCGCTGCAAACCAGCATGTTCCATCCCGATTGTCCATGTCTTGCAAAAATAGCAAAAATAATCGGACCCGGGACCCGGGGCTCAGAAGCGGAAACCCAACCTGAAACGGGCCACCCACAGCAGCTGGCCATAGGAGAACCTGAAGGACTCCATTGCAAGCAGCCCCTCGCCAAAGGCCGAAAGGCTGAGGAAGATGCGGTCGCCCGAGAAGTACTTCACAACCGCCACCCTCCCGGTCATAGTGCCGGCGAACATTTCGGAAGAGGAACCGGGCAGGAACAGGCCCACGGTGGGTATGGCCGAAAAATGCAGGGTCCAGTCGTACTGAGTTACGAGATTATAGCCATATCCCGCCCCGGCGCCGACGGTCTTTATGCCCGCTTCGGCAATCCGGCCGCCCAACTCCACCCATGGGTTGATGACAAAACGGCTGCCGGTATAGGAAAGCGCTCCAATTACGCTGCCTGCACTTTTCTTCTGGATGAAAGACTGCGTGAATGCCGCCGGATACGAAAACCGCCTGTTGTTGAAGACATAGTATCCGTTGACGGCGAGGGTCTTGTGGGAGAGCACCCCTTCCGGCAGCGGCATCCACACCCCGTCCCTGCGCATGTCCCCTTCCAGGGAACCGTCTTCCTCATAAAGGGCGTCGATGCAGAAGCGGTTGCCGAAGAAGTTGAAGGTGAAGAAGTTGTCGCGATACGCACTGCCTCCGGCCCGCTTTTTAAAGGGATTGTAGCCGTAGCCCGCCGACAGGCCCCGGAAGTCCACGTCCGCCCCCAGCGAAAGTTTGAGCCGAGCCGACTTGAACGCGTCATACTCCACCTTCCCCGAGGTGTTGTTGTTGTAAATGTCGAAGCCGTTCATGATGGCCCGGGGCGTCACCATCAGTTTATGCTCCGGATGGAAGATGAAGGTGGTGTCGTACCCCTTGTTGCCTATGACGGAAAGATAGATGTCCGCCGCTTGCTTGACAAATTCCTTCAAGCCCCCTTGCATCGACCGGGCGGACGCCGGCAGCCCGCCGATACTGCTTGCGAAGACCAGTACTGCAAGCAACGTGAATATTGATTTGCCTCTTGTAGATCCCATAGACTGCAGAGCGCGAAGATAGTAAATTGTGGGCGTGAATACAAATCCTTGGCAGTTAGATACATAAACGATTTCGAGTCGGCGATTTGCCGGCTCGAAAAGGGTCAAAAAACTATGTATCAAGCACTTATGCTCACGCACTACTTGACTACAAGTTTCTGGGTGATGGTCTCGGAAGTATTGTCGGTGAACGTGACCACTGCCGAAACCGTGTGGGTGCCGGAAGTGAGTTTGGTCGAGAAGTCCGTAGTCGTGGTTCCGTCGAACGACCATGCTATGCCGCTGATTCCCTTGTTGCCGGGTATCAGCTTGTAATAGAAGACATCGCCTGAACTGTAGGAAGTCTTGACATCGATGAAGCATGCATCCACGCAAGCCCATTCCCACGGATAGGCCAGGTTCTCATGGTCGATAATCACCGGAGCCCAGCTGTTGTCATTCAGCCTGTACCAGAACGCTATCCTGTCACCGAGGGCGATGTCCTCCGTGATGGTGCACTCGACAGGATCGCTGCTTGGCAGATAGAAAAAGTATCCGGAGGGAAGGCCTTCGGTATCTTCTTCGTCGGTCATTTCCATGATTTCGCTGATATCTTCCTTCCAGTTTCCGTCCTTGTCGGCAAGGACGACCTTGACCGCTCCGGTATAGGCGATGTTGCTGGAATTATAGAAATTGCCTGCCCCGATGCTGAAGGTCTCTCCCTTGGCAACGGTACCGCTTACCAATTCGACACCGTTGATGTCGCTGTCGGAATAATAGATCATTGAAAGTTCCACGTCGCCATATTCGCTGGTTCCGGTCTTGTCGGGCTCCAGGCCGAAGAGGGCGGACTGGCCTTCGTCGAAAGTATAATTAGATACTTTCATGGTCAAGGTAAAATACCCGTTGTTGCTGCCGCTCCACCCCCAGTTGATATGAAGCATGGTATTCTCGTAATCGTAACCGTCGCACAGGAATTGGTGACCACCATCGTCTCCTGAGCCACCATAAAGGACCGGACGGTCGTTGTCGATATCCTCCGCTATCATGTTCATCCACTCCTCGGTGGTGTAGTTGGTGCGATAACGGAACACGGCCTTCTTCGAATAGCCCATGTGCTCTATAAGGGCCGGGAGCATGTCTTCGGCATAGGCCCCAGATCCGCCCACACTGGATGTCCCATAGTCCATCTGAACCATGATCCCGCAGTCCACCATAAGCTGGGCGACCGCATTTTTCTGCGCTGTGGTAGCACTGTTGCCATATGTATAAGGCATATTGGACCAGTCGTATGTATGCGTTGAAATGTCGTCGGAACTGACTGTATATTTGGAAGTTGAAGTAGTATAACCTTCAAGGGTCCCCGTTCCCTTCTCCGGCCATTGATGATACCTGAGCACCTCGGCCATGGCGGTAGCCACACAACCTGTGTAAAGGCCGCTTACGCCGTTGTTCCCCTTCTTGACATATGTCGACAGATAATTGTTGTACGGTGACTCCTGGTCCCAGGAAGGCGTAGTCAGGTACTTTGCGGAAGAACCGGCTTTGGTTTTGCTCTTTACCGGATTGGCCCACAACTGACGGACTTCGGCTGTCGCCTCGAGCTTGTCCTCCCTTGCCCTGCGGATATCCCTGCGCATGTTTCCAAGCCAGGAGGCAAGGTTGACGGGCATGCCTTCGGTCTTGAAGGAACCGGTGTCGCTGTAACCGAGGATCGGGGTGGTGCTGTCTTCGGCAGACACTATCACCCAGCCGCCTCCGGGAATGTCGTACACATAGAAGGACGGGGTTGAAGCCGCCTTGGTCTGGACGCCTTCATTTCCGTCCCATACCAGGTTGACCGTGGATGCGCCCATGAACCTCTTTGCCACCGATTCGGCTTGGGACGAGGGGACCACATCAGCGAAAGCGCTGACGGTCAAGAATATGGCGAGTATGGAAAGTATTGTCTTTTTCATAGCTGTTTCCTCCTACTTCGTTGAGATGATCAGACCCAGGGTGCTGCCGGCTTCAAGGAGCCAGGCCTTGTCGCCCTCCACTTTCTTAACGACGTAAGTCTTTGAATATGACCCGTCGGCGATTCCTTCGATACCATAGAACATCGAGGTGGCGGAATAACTCCCGCCAGCCGTGAGCGACGATGTGCCGAAGGCGGCGCTTGCAAGAAGGCCTTCGGAAAGGCATTGCATGCGGAAAGATACCGAGCCGCTTGGGATGGCATACTGGTCGCTGCCCTCGCTGGCCGCCCCGCCCCGGATGTCGAACTGGTAAAGCGGGGTCACCTGGTCGGTTTCGGAAACGTATTCGTACACGCCCCATTCCGTCTCGTCCAGGAACGAACTGATTTCAGTCATCTGCGGCCCGCTGCCGGGAGTGGTGGTCTTCTTGTAGATGGCCACCGCCTTATGGGCGTTGAAATAACAACTGAAAATGGTGCTCTGCTGATTATAGTAAATCGTATTGTGGGTGGAACCTCCTTGAGCCTTTATGGTGGCGACTCCGCCGATGTCACCGAAATATTCCAGGAAGCATTTGCATTCAGCGTAGTCTGCGTACGCAAATAATTACTGCTGCTGCTGGCGGCATAGAGATATCCGGCACCGGTTGAGAGGCCGAATGTCCCGGAAGATACTCCGCTTGTAAGCGTCAGCACCTGGACATCAGCACCGGGCTCGGCGGCAAGCGTGCTCTTG
>CAJOQW010000160.1 GCA_905236955.1 uncultured Bacteroidales bacterium | reverse complement strand
TTCTCCACCCAGCCTTTTTCTATCTTGCCGTCGAGATACTCGATGATTTCGGGGTATTCGAGATATTTGGAATAGGAATCAAGCGGGTTGACGGCCGGGTAGCGCTTCTGGTCTGCACGGTTCTGCTCCAGGGAATAGAAGCAGCGGGCCGCCTTCTTGGTGCTTTCCGTAACGGGCTCCTTGAGGTTGCCGCCTGCGGGCGATACCGTACCTATGAACGTAACCGCACCCCTCTCGCCGTTGTTCAGGATGACCATGCCGGCGCGGGAGTAGAAGTTGCTGATGATGGCCGAGAGGTCTACCGGGAAGGCGTCCGCGCCTGGAAGCTCTTCCATTCGGTTGGACATTTCGCGCAGGGCCTGGGCCCAGCGGGATGTGGAGTCGGCCAGGAGGAGGCACCTCAGGCCCATGGCCCTGTAGTACTCGCAAATGGTCATCGCGGTGTAAACCGAAGCTTCGCGGGCTGCGACGGGCATGTTGGATGTGTTGCAGATGATGGTCGTGCGCTCCATCAGTTTGCGCCCGGTATACGGGTCTATCAGTTCGGGGAATTCGGTGAAGATCTCCACCACCTCGTTGGCGCGTTCGCCGCAGGCGGCCATGACGATGATGTCGGCTTCGCCCTGCTTGGCGATGGCGTGCTGGAGCACGGTTTTCCCGCAGCCGAACGGGCCGGGGATGAAGCCGGTGCCGCCTTCGGCGATGGGATTGAAGGAGTCGATCACGCGGACGCCCGTTTCCATTATCTTCTGCGGCCTCGGTTTTTCCTTGTATGCCTTTACGGCCACCTTGACGGGCCACTTCTGGGTCATCGTGACGTTGACCTCCTCCCCGTCTTCGGCTTCAAGTACGGCTACGGTGTCGTCGATGGTGTACTTTCCGGCGGGAACCACCGACTTGACGGTGTATTCCCCCTTGAAGGAGAAGGGGACCATGATCTTGTGGGGGAGCCATCCTTCCTTGACCTCTCCGAGCCAGGATGCAGCCTGCACCTTGTCGCCGGCCTTGGCGATGGGTTTGAAGTCCCATTGCAGGGAGTGGTCGAGCGGGTCGGTGTATTCGCCCCTTTGCAGGAATACGTCCTTCATGGTGGTGAGGTCGTTCTGGAGGCCGTCGTAAACACTGCCCAGGAGGCCCGGGCCGAGACTTATTTCCAGCATGCGCCCAAGGAACGTCACCGGTGCGCCTCCCTTGAGGCCGCGGGTGCTTTCGAACACCTGCACCGAGGCTTTGTCCCCGTTCACCTTGATGACCTCGGCGAGCAGGTCGGTGCCGGCGAGGTTGATGTGGCAGAGTTCGTTCTCTGCCACGGGGCCGTCGGTCTGGACGGTGACGAGGTTCGAAACGATGCCGATTACTTTACCAGTTGTTGTCATATAGTATAATTCTCTTTTATTTCCTTAACCAGTTTGTGGAAGAGCTCGCGTCCGGCGGCTTCGTCGAGTTTCAGCCAGCGGTCCACTATCTTCAATTTTGCCGCGAAACCGAGAATTGCGTCAAGGTCGAAGACATCCATCACCGTGAGGTCATCTATCTTCTGCCACAGGATGTCGTCGAGGCCGCGTTCCCTGCCCAGTATGTCCGGCGTGTCCAGAATGGAGTTCACCTTCTGGAGGTCGTCGAAATCTTCCGGACCGAAGGAGACGATGTCCTCTCCCTCGGGCCTTTGCAGGGCTTTGTTGAGCCAGGTCACCTTGGCATTGCGGAGCTGGAGGTCGTATGCGAAATAATTGCGGATGAAAGGACTGCCGGAAGCGGCCGCCTTCCTGTAGAAATCCTCGTCCAGGCTGTCGGGATCCCAGCCCTTGAGCAGCATGTCGAGGACGGAATTGTCGCGGGCTGAAAGCTGCGAGCGGATTTCATCGATGACGGCCCCGCTGTCAAGACTTCCCCTGAAGTCCGGCTGCAGCACAGGCAGTGCCGCTATTATATATTCGTAATTGTTCAATTGGCTGGCTGTTGTGTTGTTCCTGCTATCCGAAGAGCAGTTTGCGGGTTACGGGCCTGAGGTATTCGGCTATCAGCTCCTTGAAGGTTTCATCAGTGAGGCTGACGAACCAACCTCCATCCTTCGGACCTATGGTGAAGCCTCCTCCGACCTTCTTGGAGAATTGGGCGCTTATGCCGTTCTTGAGGCTCTCCGCCAATTTACCCTTTACCCAGGGCTCGAGCTCGCCCTTGAGCTTTTCGGGAAGGATGAGTTCCATGTCCCGGGACTCCTCGGAGTCGAACCTGGCCGCAACCGCCGAAATCATTTCCTTGATGAAAGCCGGATCCTTGAGCGCATCGGACGTGTCTTTGGAGGAAATCGCCCCTACCAGAAGGTCTTCGATGTCTTTCCTCGTGGCCTGAAGAGTCTGGGCCGAAGCCATCTTGAGGTCGGATTCCACCTTGCTTCTGAGGTCGGCGGCGTACTTCTCAGCATTCGCCGTTATGGCTGCAGCTTCTTCCCTGGCTTTTTCCACTATCTCAGCGGATTTCTTATTGGCCTCGGACAAAATGCGTTCACCTTCTTCCTTTCCCTTTGACAGACCCTCGTTATAGAGCTTGTCCGTCAGTTCCTGTAGTTTGTCTTGCATATGAGATAAAAGTGTTATTATTTCCTTGAAACAACCTCAAAAATACAAAATAAATGCATCAGATGCAAAAAAAATGAATTAAAAGACCCTTTGATGCCCATGGGCAAACTTGCATATATAGCTACGTTTACTTACATTTGCCCCTCATTTATGAAAAGGAACCTTTTCTATACCATAACGTTGGCGATTTCACTTCTGCTGAACGCCACAATCCTTTCCGCACAGGAACAGGACTTGTCCTCGATGATATTCCGCGGGAGGGTCGCCGTCCCCAGGCCATCAGGGTACAACGGCACCCCTTATTGGGATGAAACCGGTTTCAAGGAGGGGTGCATAATGTTCAACGGCAAACTGTATGACGGTGTCCTCCTGCGCCTGGACTCTTCCACCGGCCAGGTTCAGGTCCGCCCGGGTTACAAGTATGCTCCCTTGATACCCGAGCGGGACCAGGTGTCATGGCTGGAACGGGACGGGGTGAAGTACGTCAATCTTGATTATCAGGGCGTCAAAGGATGCGAGCCCGGGTTTTATGAGGTCGTCGCTGACGGGGACGG
>CAJOQW010000159.1 GCA_905236955.1 uncultured Bacteroidales bacterium | reverse complement strand
GGGAGGGAAATCCGCTACATGCGAAGTGAAAGTCGACAAGAAAATAATACCGGTAGAGTCCGTCTCGCTTGACAGGACTTCCGTCGAAATGGATATTGACGAAACCCTGACCCTCTCGGCCACCGTGCTTCCCGCCAACGCCGATGACAAGACCGTCTCCTGGGAGAGTTCCGACCCTGCCGTGGCGTCTGTCTCCGAAGGGACAGTGGTGGCACTGAAGTCCGGAACAGCCGTGATAACGGCATCGGCCGGCGGCAAGTGCGCCACCTGCACGGTCACGGTGAAGAAACCGGGCAACGAGGGGTTCGGAGGCAACGACCCGATAGATTTCTAGAGCAATGAAAAAGACAATTCATATCATCCTGGCCCTCTGTGCCGCCGTTTCCTGCGCACGGGAGCTCCAGCCCTCCCCGGAAGGCCCGACCGTGAATGCGGTTGCGGAATCTTCCACCAAGGCTTATATCGACAACTCGCTGAATGTCCTTTGGGCGGCGGGGGACGAGATATCCGTCTTCCTGGGAAGCGGCACCAACAAGCAGTATAGGCTTTCTTCCGAGCCGGACAGGAATACGGCTTCTTTCGACGCCGTGCCTGGCGCCGGAATAACGGCCGGTACGGAGCTTCCGGTCAATGCGGCGTTCTATCCCTACGTCAAGGATGTCGCCTGCAGCGTGGATGCTTCCGGACAAGCCGTGTTCGACGTTACCGTGCCGCAGGTCCAGGTATATGCCCCCGGCACCTGTGCCCCGGGAGCCAACATGATGGCTGCCGTCACATCCGGTACCGCAAGCACCGACTTCAACTTCCGCAACGTGCTCAGCGCCGTGCAGTTGAACCTCACCGGCCAGGCTGTGGTAAGCAAGATCGTCTTCATGAGCACTAAGGGCAAGGCCCTTTCAGGTAAAGCCAGGGTCAAGGCTTCATGCGACGGAGTGCCTTCATTGGAATTCGTCTCCGATACTTCCGGCATGGTAATCCTCGATTGCGGTGAGGGAGTGCAGCTTGGAGATGTCCCCACTCCGTTCGTCATCATGATACCTGCGGGCGTACTCGATGGATACGCCGTAAGGATAATCTGCAGGGACGGCAGCGTGATGGAGAAGGAATCCGGCAAATCGGTGGCTTTCCGGCGCGCCTGTTTCCAGCCCTTCAATGCCATGCGCTACGAAGTTTCCGCCGGCAGCGACCTCGTGAGGATCCCTGTCGAGCAGGCGGAGAATTGGGCGGCGGACCTGTCCGAAGCCCTTTTCGGGGTGCCTGCACCGGAAGAAGGCTTGAGCCTGGAGTTCATAAACGATCCCAATTCGTCTTTTGTGAAGTTGGCAGCGGATGACGGCCATCTTCTCTTCAAGGACAAGTTCGGGAATGAGGTGGAGGACAAGCTTTCAGTCGAATATGTCTTTTCCCGCAGGATCGAGGATGTCAGGCAGGTGGGGGATATCCCAGTACGCTTCAGCGTGGCGGACGCCACCACCCTCAAGGCCACTATAGGGACGGTTACCGAAACCATCGCCTCCATTGCGGACGGCGGGGCCGGTTCAGTGACCCTGAACAGTGACAGCGACATCGCGAAAACCCTTTTGAATACCGGAGAATTCCGGGTCTTCCTGGGAGCGGAAGGCTATCTGGACGGCCGCAGGGATTATCCCGTCGATGTGCGTTTCGGAGAGTCGGGGACGGATTGCTTCACAGTCCTGTATGAGATCCCGTGCAAGCCTGCCGAGACTGCTCCCTGCGTGTTCGTGGACGGCGTCGATTACGGAGAGGCCGGCTCTTACCTTCGTATAGAGGATATTGCGGCTCCGACCGACTGGCGCGGCCGTTACTTCCTCGATTTCGACTATTACTGGAGCTATTACGGCCCGTTCAAGTTCATTGCCGACTTCGAGAACGCCACCTGCAACCTGAACGGAGAGGACGGGTCATATCTTCCCATGACGCTCGAACTGGCCCAGACCACGGTTGCGGAACCCGGTTGGCCGGAAAGCCGTTTCGGATACATAACTTACCGGAACAACGGCCTCATGCTCACCAAGGATTTCCAGATAATATTGCCGATGAAGATGAAACACGGATTCGGCTGGATGACCAGGGATATCCGAATAAATGTAACCCGGACTATCGGGGGTTGATGGAGTCGATGAATTCTTTCACGCCCTCGGTCGCGACTTTCTTTATATGCCTGATGCGGGGGTCGTGCACCGGCACCGAAGCCGGATCTACGATGTAAACCGGAGCGCCCGAAGGAGCGTAGCGGTAAAGGCTTGCCGCCGGATATACGCTGAGCGAGGTGCCCACTATCAGCACGATGTCGGCACGGGACACGATGTCTATGGCATCCACCATCTTGGGCACGGCCTCTCCGAAGAAGACTATGTGCGGCCGCAGCTGCACTCCGTTCGGGGCCTTGTCCCCGACGTTTACGTCGGAATAACCTATGTCGAAGACCGAGGCTTCGGAGTAACCATCTTCGTCGGTATAGGTGTTCTCGGGCCGTACCTTCGTAATCTCCCCGTGGAGATGCACGACATGGGTGCTGCCTGCGCGTTCGTGGAGATTATCGACATTCTGGGTTATGACATCCACCTTGTATCTGCTTTCCAGGGAGGCGATGAGTTCGTGCGCCGCATTGGGCCTGGCCTTCATGAGGTTGTGCCTTTCCATGTTGTAGAAATCGAGCACCTTCCTGCGGTTGCGGTACCAGCCTTCTATCGAGGCGACTTCCATGGGATCGTAGTTGTCCCAGAGCCCCCCGTTGTCGCGGTAGGTCCCGAGTCCCGATTCGGCGCTGACTCCGGCGCCCGTGAGTACGGCTATCCTTTTATTCATCCTTTATTTCGAAATAATATTTTTTCGCCCAGTATTCGAAGAGGGGGTCGAGCACAACCGGTTCATCCTGCTCGCCGAATGTGATTATTTCCTTCTTGCACAGGGCATCCTTGAGCCTGCGCACGTTCGCCGAGGAATTGAGGCCGTAATGGTTGATGACCTCGGAAGAGCTGAATTTCTTGTGTCCGTCCAGGATAGCCCTGAGAAGGTTCATCTGGAACGTGGTGAGGTCTTCCATGACTGCCACGAAGCGCGGCTGGTGCAGGGAGATGACCATGTCGAGGGCTTCCAGCAGGACCGGTTCCATGATGTAGCCTTTGCTCAGGGAGTCGCAGATGCTGGAGAAGTGGTTGATATACCAGATATTGTTGCGGAAGAGTTTGCACACCCCGAGCAGGAGGTCCCTTTCTATGACTTTGCCGCTGACGAGGAAGCCCCTGACCGTGTAGTCTATGATGTCTTTCGTCTCTATCTGGCTCAGGCTCACATGCTCGGTGGTGCGGAAGAACAGCCCGCGGCGTTCGAAGATGTCTTTCATGGCATTCACCCTGGACCCGGTGAAGATGAAAGAGCAGTATTTCCTGTCTTCCGGCGTGAAAGCCTTGAGCTGCTCGTTGAAGACGCGGCATATACGGTCCCCTTCTTCGAACAGGTCGATGTCCTGGAATTCGCTTATGAGTATGTAACACCTTTTGCCGTTGTCCCTGGCCATGCGGAGGGGCAGGGTGAGGACGGCCTTGAGGTCGCTTTCGTCAGTGTCCCATCCGAGCGACAGCACCTTGTCCTCGGTGGAGAAGGCCTCCCTGTCGAACACCAGATGGGTGCCGGACAGGTAGGTGGCGGCCGCGGAGGCGAATTCTTCCGGGGTGGTGCAGAAAAGCCTCAGCACGGTGCTTCCCATCTTGAGTATGAAAGCCTCGCGGCTGCGCACCCCGAGGAGCGAGAATTCCGCGACCTCGAATTTCCCCCCGGCGATGCGCATGTTGTAGAAAGTCTGCTGGATGAGCGACATCTTGCCCGTCTTGGCCGGCTCGTACATGACTACGTTCTCGCCCTGGGTCAGGAGGTTGCCCAATATGGTGCGGTCGTTCTTGCGCCCTATGTTGTGCTTGCCGGTTACGTATTTGTTGTATATGAAGGGACCGTCCATTCGGGAAACATTTTTGTTCTACAAATTTAGCAAATTATTTTGCAGATACTCAAAAAATTACTACTTTTGCAGCCCGATTTTTATTGAAGGCCGAGGGGCCAGCCAAGTGACGTTCAGGGGACGTCCGCCTCCGGTCAAAACTTTTAACAAGTTTTTTTTATGTACGCAATCGTAGAAATTGCAGGCCAGCAGTTCAAGGTGGAGGCAGGAAATGAACTTTTCGTGCAGCGCCTTCCCCAGGCCAAAGACGCAGACGTAGAGTTTGACAAGGTCCTCCTCATAGAAGACGGGGACGCCGTCAAAGTCGGTAATCCTTACGTTCAGGGTGCAGTGGTCAAGGCCACCGTCCTCGACGACAATGCCAAGGCAGACAAAGTTCTGGTGTTCAAGAAGATCCGTCGCAAGGGCTTCCAGACCCTCAACGGCCACCGCCAGAAACTTTCCAAAATCAAAATCAACTCAATCGCTTAATCACCATGGCACACAAGAAAGGTCAATCCAGTTCGAAGAACGGTCGTGACAGTCACAGCAACCGTTTGGGCCTCAAGAAGTTCGGTGGAGAAACCGTAAAGGCCGGCAATATCCTTGTCCGCCAGAGGGGTACCGTACACAATCCTTCCAGGAATGTCGGTATGGGCAAAGACCATACCCTCTATGCCCTGGTAGACGGCACCGTAGTTTTCAAGCGCGGCAGGGAAGACAAATCCTACGTATCAGTGGTTCCTTTTGAGAACTAATCTCGAAGGCTAAGAATAATCAGGACCCCCACTTCGAGAAAAGTGCCGGGTCCTTTTTTTGTTTTTTTGAACGATGCTTACTCTGAAATTGCTACGTGATGACCCTCAGCAGGTCATCGAGCGCCTGAAGGTAAAGAACTTCGACGCAAGCGAAATCGTCGGCAAGATACTTGAACTCGACGCGAAGCGCCGTTCCCTGCAGCAGCAGAGCGACGCACTGCTCGCCGAGCAGAAGAAAAAGGCCGGTGAGATAGGCGGCCTCATGAAGCAGGGGCTGAAGGAAGAGGCCGAAGCCGCCAAGAAGGAAGTGGCCGCCCTCAAGGCCCGCAGCGGTGAACTCCTCTCGCAGGGTGAGGAAGAGGTAATTGAAGAACCTGTTGAAGAAG
>CAJOQW010000158.1 GCA_905236955.1 uncultured Bacteroidales bacterium | reverse complement strand
GATACGAAGGAGATGCCCATCGGGCTGAGCAGGAGCTCGGCGAAGGTAAGGGTGAGGTACGTGCCCATGAGCCACTGGGGGACGACCGGGTCGGGGGATACGGTGCCCTGTATGGATGCCGGCGAGGGCTGGCCTTTGGAGGCAAGGATCATGATGAGGTAACCGGCGGCTGCGACAAGCATGCCGAGGGCTATCTTGCGGGGAGCGCTAGGTTCCTTGCCGTTGGGGTGCCCGGCGTCCTTCTTTGCCGCCAGGGCGCTGAAGATCGCCATGGAGACGGGCGTGAGGGCGACTACGAAGAACGGGTTGAACTGCTGGAAGAGCTGGGGCTGGATGTCGAGCGGGCTGGGCAGGCCTTTGTAGATGGCGAATGCGCCGGCCCACAGGGCGGCCGTAGCCACGCCGCAGATTATCTTGGATTTGCCTGTTTCGCTCTGGAAGATCCCGAAGAGGGTATAGACGCTTACGGCGATGAGGGCGAGGGCCCAGATGTTGAAGCCTATGCGGCTCCAGCCGGTGGCGAAGCTCTGGGTGTAGTCGCGGGCGAACCAGGTGAGGGACTGACCGTTCTGGTGGAATGCCATCCAGAAGAAGATAACCACTGCGAAAACGAGGATGAGGGCCGTGATGCGGTCCTTTTCCTGCTTGGGAGTGAGTTCTACATAGTTCTGGTCGGTTTCCTTGGCCTGCTTGGCATTTACGTCGGCGTGCTTGAACCAACTGCGGAAGCCGAAATAAATGGCCATCGATACAATGAGGGAGATGCAGGCAACCGCGAATCCCATGTTATATGAGGACGACAGATGGTCGATGTAATATTGGCTGAACGAGCCCAGGTCGGAGACATTTGCCGGAAGGGCCGGCATCTGGCCCATGAGGCCCTGGAGCTTTTCGGTGTTTTCCGGGGTGATGGTGTTGCCCAGGAACTGATGTGCCAGGGCTGGGATGTCGGCTTTGTACACGAGGCCGGCCTTGGAGAGGAAGCGGTTGGTGATGGCGGTTGCTGCCGAAGGAGCGAACATGGCGCCGATGTTTATTGCCATGTAGAAGAGGCTGAACGCCGAGTCGCGCTTGGCTGAGTATTTTGGGTCGTCATAGAGGTTGCCCACCATTACCTGCAGGTTGCCCTTGAACAAGCCGGTGCCGACGCTGATCAGGAGCAGCGCTCCTATCATGAGGGCTATCCCGAAGCCGTTGGCGGCAGTGGGGATGGACAGGGAGATGTAGCCCAGGAACATCACGACGATGCCGGTGACGACGCACTTGCCGAAACCGATCTTGTCGGCGAGGATGCCTCCGATTACGGGCATGAAATAAACCGCGGCCAGGAATATGGCATAGATGGTGCTCGCCGTGGCTCCGTTGAAGCCGAACTTGGCCTGCAGGAAGAGCATGAAAATGGCGAGCATGGTGTAGTAGCCGAAACGTTCGCCCGTGTTGGCGAGTGCAAGGGCATACAATCCTTTTGGTTGACCTTTGAACATTTTTGATTATATGATAGTTATTGTAGTCAATGTCCACAAATATAGCAAACATTTCGCTAAATTCGTTATATTTGTAGGTACTATGACTCAGGAGAAGAAAAGTTTTGGAGTCCTGCTCTTCAAGCTTCTGGTGGCCCCCCTGGCCGCCCTTCCGCTTTCTTTCCACCTTTCCTGCAGCCGTTTCGTCGCATGGGTCCTGAGGGTGCTGGTGCACTACCGAAAAGACGATGTGATGATCAATCTTTCCCGCAGTTTCCCCGATAAGAAATATGCCGAGATCAAAGAGATCGCGCGGCACTTCTACAGGCATCTCGGCGAGATTTTCACCCAGGCCATATGGTTCGGGGGCTGCCGCGGAGCCCGCGGACGGAAAAGGTTCTCCGATTCGCGCGTGGTGGACCTGGTGAATCCGGCCTGTTTCAACAGTTTGTTCGACAGCAGTCCCGGCATGATGGTGCTCACCAGCCATGCCGGCAACTGGGAGCTGCTCGGCGGCTGGTTCAATTACAACCACGACGAAAACGAACCCTTGCATCAGGCGTTCAACGAATTGGTCGTCGTGTATCTGGGACTTAAGAGCAAGTTCTGGGACCGCTTCATCGCCGACAACCGCTGCTGCGCCGTCAATGACACATCCTTCGACGGATACGTCGAGACCAGGAACGTGTTGCGCTTCGCCCTTTCCAACAGGGAAAGGAAGCTGGCTTATGTGTTCCCGACCGACCAGTATCCTTATACTATCGCTAAGAAGCACAGCGTGGGCAAGTTCCTCTCCCAGGAAACCCTTGCTATGACGGGTGGAGCCGCGCTTGCAGGCAAGCTTCACTTCCCGGTATGCTACATGCGGTGGACCGATACCGGGGACGGCAGGTACAAGGTGGAGCTGGTGCCCATCTGCAAGGATGCGGCGGAAATGGCTCCCGAAGACATCATGAAACAATATTATTCCCTGCTGGAGAAGGATATACAGGCCCAGCCCTGGAACTATCTCTGGACCCACCGCAGGTGGAAATAAACCTTTTATCCGAAATGAAGAAATTTTTTGCAGCTCTCTCCCTGACCTTAGCCTTCGGCCTGGTCGCAATGGCCCAGGGCGGGGTGGTTTACTCTCTCCCGCAGACAGCGCTGGAGTTCACCGTCGAGGCGTCCAGGGAGACTTTCCACGCCGGACCTTTCGCCCGGTATGCCGGCAAATACCTCGGGGTGGAAGCCCGCAGCGAGGATGGCGCCACCTATGCCATCTCATCGATCAAGGTCCGCACCCTTGTGGAACCGGACCTCGGTGCCCGTCATTCCGTCGTGCTCGGCAGCGCCGCTTCCCAGACCTTCCTTCAGCTCACCAACCTGGGGCTGGTGGCAGGCCCGGAAGGATCCTGCAGCGTCGAGGCCGGATGGAAGTATCCCTCCAGGAGCGAAGCCGATTTCGTGCTCCGGGGACTGCCCGCCAACCTCACCAGTTCGCAAAGCACCCTCTATACCCAGGACATGGGAATGGTAAGGCAGAGCGCCGTGGTGGAGAAATCCGATGAGATGAAGGCAGCCGAAGTGGCCGCCCGCATCTTCGAAATCCGCGAGAACCGTTACAAGATATTGGTAGGCGACACCGACGCCACCTACAGCGGCGAGGCCATGAAGGCCACCATCGACGCCCTCGACAAGCTCGAGGCCGATTATCTTACCTTGTTCACCGGCTACAGCGAGAAGAGTTCCCAGACCGCCACTTTCGAGGTTGTCCCCGACCCCTCCCGCAAGAACCAGACTTATGTCGCATTCCGCGTGTCCGATGCCGGTGGCCTGGTCAGCGCCGACGACATAGACGGAAAGCCGGTTTACATGGAACTGGTGCCGGAACCCTTGGCCGCTCCCCTTGAAGGATCCGTCACTTCCAGGTCACAGGGCATCCATTACCGCATCCCGGCCGTCTGCATCCTTACCCTGAGGGATATGCAGGGAACCCTCCTTACCATGAGGGTGCCGGTGTACCAGCTCGGAGAAGAATCAGTTTATCCAATCTTAAAAAAATAACCACATGAGTACAATCAAAGATCTCTCTCCAAAGATTGTTTGGAACAATTTCTATCTGCTCACCCAACAGCCACGTCCCTCCAAGCACGAGGAAAAGGTGCGCGCCTTCCTGCTCGAGTGGGCAAGGGAAAGGGGTATCGACGCCTGTGCCGACGAAACCGGCAATGTGATAATGCGTGCTCCCGCGACTCCCGGCTATGAGAACCTTCGCGGAGTCATCATGCAGGCGCACATGGACATGGTTCCCCAGAAGACGGCAGATACCGTCCACGACTTCGAGAAAGACCCCATCCAGACCCAGATCCTGGGCGACTGGGTAGGTGCCAAGGGAACCACCCTGGGTGCCGATGACGGCATTGGCGTGGCCCTCGCCATGTCGGTTCTTGAAGACAAAACCCTCGTGCACGGCCCCGTCGAGGTACTCATCACCTACGACGAAGAGACCGGCATGACCGGCGCCAACAGGCTAAAACCGGGTCTCTTCCAGGGTGACATCCTCCTGAATCTCGATTCCGAGGACGAAGGCGAGCTCTGCATCGGCTGCGCCGGCGGTCTTGACGGTATCGCAGACTTCAAGTACAAGAAAGTGAAGACTCCTTCGGGCTATGTCGCCTATCATATTGGTGTCAAGGGCCTCCAAGGGGGACATTCGGGCATGGATATCAGCCTCTACAGGGCCAATGCCTGCAAGATCATCGCCCGCACGCTCCTGCCCCTCATCACCAAATACGACGGCAAGGTGGCATTCATCAAGGCCGGCAGCCTGCGCAACGCCCTTCCGTTCGAAGGCGGAGCCGACGTCCTTCTTCCCGCGGACAGGGTGGTCGCCGCCAGGCAGAAGGTGGCAAGGATCTTCGCCGACGTCAAGGCCGAGTTCCAGGATTCCGATCCGGGTGCTGCTTTCCAGTTCGCCAAACTCGACAAGGTTCCCGCGGACTACATCCAGGACGACGTGGCCCTCAATGCGGTCAAGGCCATCCTCGCATGCCCGCACGGAGTGGTCCGCATGAGCAGCGCCTTCAAGGGCCTTACCGAGACTTCCACCAACCTGGCCATGATCCGCTGCGGCCGTGGACATCTCACCGTCTATTCGCTCATGAGAAGTGCTGTCAACACCGCAAAGGCCCAGCTGGCTTCGGAGATGCGCTGCGTTTTCGAGCTGGCCGGCGCAAAGTTCACGACTACAGGAGGTTACAGCGGCTGGACCCCGAGGCCAGACACCCCGGTTTACAAGGTTGTCTGCGACGTTTGGAAGAAGGTCTCCGGTAAAGAGATGAAGGTGAATGCCACCCACGGCGGCCTCGAGTGCGCCCTTCTGGGAGCCAAGTACCCCAACTGGGAAATGGCCTCGATCGGTCCCACCATAGTGCATCCCCACTCGCCCGACGAGCGCGTGAAGATCGATACGGTCGGCAATGCCTGGGAATTCCTCAAGGAACTCCTGAAGGCAATTCCCGGTAGATAAGAAAGACCCTGAAGGGATATTGCCGGCGGCATCCCCGTAGCCGGGGCTATTTCCTGTTGGGATCGATACCCTTGTGCCAGAAGCGCTCCGTTATGTCGGCAGCGCTTCTGCGGCCTTTGCCTCGCTCCAGCTTGTAAATGCGCTGGTTGGTGCCTGGATCGTTCAGTGGGCCGAAGGAACGTTTGTAGGGGCCGACCTTTACATAGTCGAAGTAGTCCCATACGCGGTCGTCGGTGCGGGGGAGACCGGAATAGAGAGCGACCTCCATCGAGGGATAGCGGGAATTCAGGTGCTTCACGAGTTCCAGCAGGGCGTCCACGTCATTTCCCTCGCCGAGGAAGAGGAAACAGTTCACCCCGAAATTGTCGTCTATCAGGGCGTCCATCCTTTCCGGAGTGAGTTCCACTCCGAAGTCGCCCCTCAGCCAAGGGGAATGACATCCTTCACAATGACCCTGGCAGTTGGTTATGTCAACTGCCAGGGTCAGACGGTCGGGGACCTCTTCCAGGACCACCGAAGTGCTCTCGGGGAGGAATTTGATCACTAGGCCTCCATCTTGGCGTTCTTCGGCTCGTCGATGTAGAAGCGCTGGTAGGCTTCCTGCTGGCGGATTTCAGCGAAGGAAGAGATGCGCTTGAGATAGCCGATGACGCGGGTTAGATAGTCCAGGTTCCTGCTGCCGCACTTGGGGCATACCGTGAGGGTGTCCTTGCTGATGTAACCGCACTGGTTGCAGACGGTGTTGCGGCAGTTGAAGGTGAAGTAATTGGTGCCGTAGTGCGCCGCAACGTTCAGAAGCTGCCTGTACTGGTCCTTTGTGAGGTGCTCCTGGATGTTCATGTGAAGGGCGCTGCCTCCGTCGAGATACTTCACATAGTCTTCGCCGTGGAGCTTGAACTTGTCTATCATGCTCAGGCTGGTGTCCTCGGGATTGTAGAAGTAGCTGCTGTAGAGCACGTGGTTCGGCGAAACGTAGTAGCCGTCCTTCTTGTCCCAGTTGTAGTTTTTGCCGGCGAGATTCTCGGCGGGGACGAACTCGGTGTTGAACATGCACTCCTTGGTCTTGTCCTTGCGGTTGCAGTGGTTGATGGTCTCGAGGAGCATGTTCACGAACTCGTTGTAATCGGGGTTCGGGGAGACCTTGAGCCCGAGGAACTCGGCAGCCTCGGTCATGCCGTTCACGCCCACGGTGAGGTACTGGCGCTTCATGTCGATGAAGCCGGCCCGGTAGACGTCCAGCATCTCGGCCTTAAGGAAGTCCTTGATGATCTCGTTGAAGGCGGTCTGGTACTTGTGCACGCGCTCGGTCTCGACGGTGATGGCGTCCCGGATGTACTGATAGAGGATTTCCTTGTCATAGACCTTGGGACTTATGGGCACGCCCATCTTCATGTCCACGCCCATCTTCTCGCGGAAGTACTTGCGGGCAGCATCCTGGATGAGGCGGTTGAGGTTGATGGTCATGACCGACTTGGATCCTGTGGATACGGAGGCGGTGCCCATGGAGTACTGGTGGGTG
>CAJOQW010000157.1 GCA_905236955.1 uncultured Bacteroidales bacterium | reverse complement strand
CGCGAGTATCCTGCGCACCTCGGCGACGGTCTCGTCTTCGAGGTCGGCGCGTTTCGCGAGTTCTTCCGGATCGATTGCGAGCACGCTCTTGGCAGTGTCGCAACCGATGCTCTTGAGCCTTTCGATGACCCACTCGTCGATGGTGGCGCCATATTCGGGATTGGTGAAATCCTCGAGGGCGACATCTTCCTCGTCGTCCATGACTTCGCCCTTGGGAGCCTCGCGCCAGACTTCGATCTCACGGTCAACCAGCATGCCGGCCAGCTGTACGTTCACGCCGCCGCGGCCGATACCCTTCTGCACCTCGTCGGGCTGCATATATACCTTCACCTTGTCTTCCGGACTCTCGCCCATGTCGATATGGGATACATGAGCGGGATTGAGGGCCCTCTGGATGAGGAGCTTCTGGTTGGAAGTCCACTGGAGGACATCTATGTTCTCGTTGCGGAGCTCGCGCACGATGCCGATGATGCGGCCGCCCTTGACGCCTATGCAGGCGCCGATGGGATCGATGCGGTCGTCATAGGATTCGACCGCCACCTTGGCACGCTCGCCGGGGACGCGCACCACCTTCTTGACGGTGATGAGTCCGTCCGCGATCTCGGGGACCTCCATCTCGAACAGCCTCTCCAGGAATTCCGGAGAAGTGCGGCTGAGCGTGATGTAGGGAGTGGTGTTGTTGCGGAGTTCCACGCTCTTGATGATGGCGCGGACGGTGTCGTTCTTCTTGAAACGCTCTCCGGGAATCTGCTCCTCGCGGGGGATGTGGAGTTCGTTGCCGTCCTCGTCGAGGATGAGCACCTCGCGGCTCCAGGTCTGGTAGATCTCTCCGGTGAATATCTCGCCCACCTTGTCGGAGTATTTCTTATAAACGTTGGCCTTCTCGATGTCGAGGATGCGTCCCTGGAGATTCTGGCGGATGTTGAGGATTCCGCGGCGGCCGAAGCTGGAAAGGGGGACGGGCTTGGTGTAGGTGTCTCCCACCTCGTAGTCGTCCTCGCCGCTGTCGCGCTTGACGTCCTCGAGGGTCATCTGGGAGTTAGGGTCTTCCACCTCGTCCACTATCTCGAAGTTCTGGTAGATCTCGCAGGTACCGCGGTCCACGTTGACATTCACGTCGAAATTGTCGGACGAACCGTAAGTCTTGGCCAGCTGTGTCAGGAACACATCCTTGAGCACGCCCATCATCACGGGGCGGTCGATGTTCTTCTCTTCCTTGAAATCCTTGAAGGCGTCGATCAAGGTGATTTTTTCTTCTTTTTCCATTTATTTGTCGTTTATTTCATTCAGCATCTCATCGGCCTCCGCCCCGGATATCCCAAGCGAAGACACTGTAAGGGCATAGTCCTCGATGTCGCGGTCGAATGCGGCCAGGACGGCGCGGTGCACCGTTTCGCAGTCGGAGAGATCCACCGGACTGCCGGGGCGGTCTATCACCACCTCTATGTTGTTGTCATCGTCGAGAGTGAGCGACTCGACGGTACAGCCGAGCTGCTTTGCAGCGGCTTGAACGACCTGAAGGAGTTTCTGTTCTTCCATACTTTTTAAAACAAAAGATAGGGACCCCGGGGGCCTCTATCTCACAAATCCGACGCAAAAATATGAAAAAAAATCGATACTGCCAAATTTCCTTCTATTCAAATTCATTTCAAATACAGGATGGAATCCGGCCCCTCGTTGAAAAGCAGGTCCAATGCGGACAAACCCGGAGTAAAGCCGAACTTTTCGCCGAAAACCTGCCAGTAGGGGCGCTCCAGTCCCTTGTCACGCAGTATGGTATTGGCCCTCTTCGGATGGATGACCCCGCGGTAATCCTCCCCGGCTTCTTCCTGCCAGCATGGGGTTGGGATGATTTCGGTGCCTATGCCGAATTTTAGACACAACCACTTGATTGTCAGCAGGTCCAGCTCCCACAAGGTGCCGGGCTTGCGGTCCAGGATGCCAAACAGGGCGTCGCGATAGAACTCGAAAAACGGAGACGAATAGTAGGCGCTGTCTATCGCCCGTTCCATCTTGGCCACCCACGGTACGCTGTAATCGACAAGAACTTCGGTTATCAAAGGACCACGTTCGGGAGGCGAAGCCGCTCCGGAACGGGGATGACGTACTACCGGGAAACTGAGGTCCAGCGGCCCGTTCGCGCTGAGTATGCGGCAGCGGTTGCGCCAGCTCTGCTTGCAATAACTCTCGCAGGCCTCCAGATAAACCGAAGAATACTCCGCGAGGAGCGCGAAGTATTCTACAGGGGGACAGAATGCCGTCGAGAGCAGCACGGCTATTCTATGAAACTTTTCTCGTGGAGGTCGTTGGCCCTGACGATGCCGCGCTTGGAACCGCGGATGAACTCGAGGATCTTATCCCTTTCGGGACTCTGCGGGAACCCGGCCTCGACCTTGGCGCAGGCATCGGAAATATTGAGACCCTGGTAATACAAGGTGTCGTAGATATCCTTGATGTTGCGGATGACTTCGCTGTCGAACCCGCGGCGGCGCAGACCGACGATATTTACGCCTGCGAAGCAGATGGGCTCACGCCCGCAAAGGGAATAGGGAGGGATGTCCTTGTTCACCCTGCTGCCGCCGCCTATCATGGCATGGGTGCCTATGTGGCTGAACTGATGCACGACGGTGCTGCCGCCGAGTATGGCCCAGTCGTCCACTTCGGTCTCGCCGGCGAGACCAACGTAACTTACAAGGATACAGTGCTTTCCGACATTACAGTCGTGCGCCACGTGCACATAGGACATGACGAGTGTGTCGTCACCGATACGGGTTACGCGCTTGCCGCTCGCCGCGGTGCCGCGGTTGATGGTGGCGCACTCGCGGATGGTCACGTTGTCGCCTATCTCGACATATGTCACCTCGCCTTCGAACTTCAGGTCCTGCGGGATCGCTCCGACAACCGCGCCGGGGAATACCGAGCAGTTCCGGCCCATCTTCACATACGGAAAAACCGTGGCATGGGGATGGATAACTGTATTGTCCCCTATTTCCACATTGTCGTCGATGAAAGCATACGGGCCCACCTTTACTCCTTCGCCGAGTTTCGCAAGTGGGCTCACTGTCGCCATTGGATGGATTTCTGCCATTACTTCAATACTTTTTGTACGGCTCTTGCTGCCGCGTTGTTGATGGTGTGGCCAGGTTTGTACGCGGTTACCTTTGCGAGCGGATATCCGCCTGCAAGGCGTATGTCGCCGATGAGGTCGAGCAGCTTGTGCCTGCCGCACTCGTCGGGAAAATTCAAGGTTATGTTATTGAGATATCCCTGCGGGGTGACCCTTATGGAGGGCCTCCCTATCTGTTCCGCCATGTCGGAGATGACTTCTTCGGGAACAGGGTGCTCCACCACGACTATGGCGTTGTCGACGTCGCCGCCCTTAACCAGCCCCTTGGATGCCAGATACTGCACCTCATGGAAAAAGACGAAGGTGCGGCAAGGGGCGATTTGGGCGAGATAGTCGGTGCTTTCATCCCAAAAGGCAGACTGTACGCCGAGCACGCGGGAGCCGAAGTCGGAAGTGCACCCGCAGGAGAAATGGTCTGCAGGTTCCACTTTCACCCAGCTGCCGGTGGGCTCATGACGCACCTCGACCGCTTCAGACAGCTCGAGATAACGCCTTTCGGCTGCCTGTCCGGCGAGGCCGTCCGCAGCGATGGCCGAGGCATAAAAGCGGGCGCTGCCGTCCAGTATCGGAACCTCGACGTTGTCTATTTCCACGAGGGCATTGTCCACACCCATGCCGGTAAACGCCGACATCAGGTGCTCGATGGTGGAAACCGAGGCTTCCCCATTGGCAATGAGGGTGCAGCGGGCGGTATTGGTCACGTTCCCGGCGAGGGCGGGGATTTCCACCCCAAGGTCGGTACGGACGAAACGGATGCCGCTGTCTTCGGGAGCCGGCTTTATGCAAACATGGGAAAAGGCTCCCGTGTGGAGACCCTTTCCTTCAAATCCATATGCCCTCTTTAATGTCTTCTGTTTCATAAAGGCCCGCAAAGATAGCAATTTATTCGCTATTGTAAAACCGTGCT
This sequence comes from uncultured Bacteroidales bacterium, assembly GCA_905236955.1. Classification (GTDB taxonomy): domain Bacteria; phylum Bacteroidota; class Bacteroidia; order Bacteroidales; family UBA932; genus Cryptobacteroides. Next base: position 2,110 of record CAJOQW010000157.1, on the reverse strand, counting down.
AATCGTCCGCGGAATTCTTGAACTTCGCGTAACACTTCAAATACTTGTCGTGTTCGAAAGCCGGGGAGCCCATTATGACGGTGCCGCCCTTGCGTACGCTGCGGGTTACTCCGGCCTGTGCCCCGATGACCGTATTGTCCGCTATCTTGATGTGGCCGACGATACCCACCTGCCCCGCTATGATGCAGTTCTTGCCGATTATGGCAGACCCCGCGACACCCGTCTGGGCAGCCATCACGGTGTTGTCGCCTATCTCTACATTGTGGGCTATCTGGCAGAGGTTGTCTATGCGGACCCCGTTGCCGATGACGGTAGCCTCCATCTCCGCCCTGTCGACGGTGGTATTGGAGCCAATCTCCACGTTGTTCCCGATGATGACCTTCCCGAGGTGCTCTATCTTTTCCCAGGTGCCGTCCGGCTGGGGGGCATTGCCGAAACCGTCGGAACCGATCACGGCTCCGGCATGGAGGATGACGTTGTCGCCGATTTCGGTGTTCGGGTAGATGACCACCCCGGGATAGATTATGCAATGATGGCCTATGGTGACGTTCTCGCCTATGGTGACATGGCTGTGGATGATGCCGCAGTCCCCTATGCGGGTGCCCCTGCCTATCTTGACATAATCCCCCACCCATACCTTCTTTCCGAGACGGGCCCTCAAGGACACCCCGCAGCAAAACCATGTGCTGAGGGCGCGGTGCCTGCGGTATTTCCGCCGCTGGGCCGAGACGAACTTCAGGAGATCCGCCACGGCGGTATAGGCGTCCTTCACCCTGACCAGCGTGGGTTCGACGGGCTGCCTTGGGGTAAAATCAGAATTTACCAGCAAGACCGAAGCCTTGCTGGTATAAACATATTGCTCGTATTTGGGATTGGCGTAGAAGCTTATCGCTCCTGGCCGGCCATTTTCTATCTTGGCGAATCTCGTTACCCTGGCGTCGGGATTACCCTCGACCGTTCCGTGCAGGGCGTCCGCTATCTGCCTGGCTGTCAACTCCATTCCCTAAAACCTCCATCCGAGGGTAAGTACTGCGTCCACGGCCCTGCGGTTGCCGGCAACACAGGGAGAGATGACTGTCTGGCCGTTGCCCACCGACAGATATGTGGAATAGGGCGAGAAGTAACTCTCGGGATAACTGGTGCGCCTGACCGCCAGGTCGGCGAAGAACGAGCCGGCGGATACGTAACCCAGGCCGCAAGAGATGGAACTTATGGGAGCGTTGAGGTACTTCATGCCGAGCAGGGACGCATTTCCGTTTTCGTAGAAATCGAAGTTGTTATCGTAGAATGTCGCATCGACAGTATAGCCGTCCGAGTCGGTGTAATAGCGCTCGGGATTCGTGGTTATGTTGTAACCGGCCCTGAGGGCGAGGAACGGAAGCACGCGGAGTTCCGCACCGAGCCTCAGGCTGTGGCTCGTACCGCAGAAGAGATTGTTGAGGCGGTTGACGTAATAGTAGGAGTCGTCGCCGTAGTGATTGTCTTCCGACGAACTGAACTTCATTACGCTGAAGTCGGTCATTTCATAGTCGGCGCTTATCATGCCGGCGGTACCGAAGGTATAGGCCGCACCGAGGTTGATGGACCAGGGGGAACGGAAATTATATGTATTCTCGGCCCAGGGTGTCTCGGCGAAACCGTCCTCGTTGTTGTCGGAGAAGTCGGTGTTGACCTTGATGCGCCACTCCTCGCTTACGGTATAGGCCGTCGGGGTTTTGACCGATGCGCCGAGCCTGAGGTTGGCAGTCGGGAGCCAGATTGCGCCTACCGCAGCATTGATGCCTGCAACGCTTGCAGAATAGTCATATCGGTATGTGGCGGCCTCGAAAGTTGTGGTGTTGCCGATGACAGGCTGTCCGTCGGAATAATATTCGGGAGTCACGATGAAGTACGAAGGATCGACGGCCCTTTCACGGAACTGCTCGGTATATCTGTAGTCGATGGTGGGGAACGTGAAGTTGAAACCGAGGAAAAGGTTGTCGTTCACATTGAAGCCGAAATTCATGGTGATGTCGTTCTTGCTTCCCATCATGGTGCGGGAGGAATACTGGTTCAGTTCGCCGGGAACGAAGTAGTTGTACATGCCGTCCACGAGCTCCTTGTATTCGTT
>CAJOQW010000156.1 GCA_905236955.1 uncultured Bacteroidales bacterium | reverse complement strand
TTCTGCAGTTTCGGCGAGGCCGTACAGAACCATCCCGACCTGGTGCGCAAGTACCTCGCCACGGTCGTGCCCAACGGCGACAATTTCTACGCCGCCTTCAATTCTGCCGTGTTCTCGGACGGCTCCTTCTGCTACATTCCGAAGGGAGTGAAATGCCCGATGGACCTCAGCAGCTATTTCCGCATCAACGCCGCCGGTACTGGCCAGTTCGAAAGGACGCTCATTGTCGCCGACGAGGGGTCTTCGCTCAGCTACATGGAAGGCTGCACCGCCCCCATGCGTGACGAGAACCAGCTGCATGCCGCCGTAGTGGAGATCATCGTCGAAAAGGACGCCGACGTGCGCTACAGCACCGTGCAGAACTGGTATCCGGGCGACGCCCGGGGCCGCGGAGGCATCCTGAACCTTGTCACCAAGCGGGGTATCTGCAAGGAAGGGGCCCATCTGAGCTGGACCCAGGTCGAGACCGGTTCGGCCATCACCTGGAAGTATCCTTCCACCATACTCATGGGCGACGAAAGCACCAGCGAATTCTACTCGGTGGCGCTTACCAACAACTGGCAGCAGGCCGACACCGGCACCAAGATGATACATGTGGGCAGGAACACCCGCAGCCGCATCGTGTCAAAGGGCATCTCGGCCGGCCATTCCGACAATTCCTACCGGGGGATAGTGCGCATGATGCCCACTGCCCGCGGCGCCAGGAATTACAGCGAGTGCGACAGCCTGCTCATAGGCAGCGACTGCGGCGCACATACTTTCCCGGTCATCATAGGGCAGAATCCCACCGCAGTGGTTGAGCACGAGGCCACCACCTCCAAGATCAGCGAGGACGAGCTCTTCTACTGCAGGCAGCGGGGCATGGACCCCGAAGAGGCCGTGGCCCTCATCGTGGGCGGTTATGCCCGCGAAGTGCTGGGCCGCCTGCCCATGGAGTTCGCGGTCGAAGCCCAGAAGCTCCTGAGCGTCAATCTGGAAGGATCGGTAGGTTAAACGATCAAAAACGTTTGAAGTATATGTCTATATTACTGGAAATCAACAATCTGCATGCCTCGGTCGAAGGCAAGGAAATCCTGAAGGGCGTGAACCTTTCGGTGCCCGAGGGCGAAGTGCATGCGCTGATGGGACCCAACGGTGCGGGAAAGAGCACCCTCGCCGCCGTCCTTACCGGGCGTCCCGGCTATACCGTCACGGGCGGCAGCGTCACTTTCATGGGGAAGGACCTGCTGGCCATGGAACCGGAGGAAAGGGCCTGGGCAGGCATCTTCATGAGTTTCCAGTATCCCATAGAGATTCCCGGGGTGAGCATCACATCCTTCATGAAATCCGCACTGGCCGCAAAGCGCAAGGCCATGGGGAAGGATCCCTACACCGCCGGCGAATTCCTCAAGATCATGAAAGAGAAGATGGCCTTCGTGAAGATGAAGCCCGAGTTCGCCAGGCGCGAGGTCAACGTGGGTTTCAGCGGAGGGGAGAAGAAGCGCAACGAGATTTTCCAGATGGCAATGCTCGACCCGGTTCTGGGCATACTCGACGAGACCGACAGCGGCCTTGACGTGGACGCCCTCAAGATAGTGGCCGACGGCGTGAACGCCCTCAGGAGCCCAAAGAAATCGTCGCTGGTCATCACCCATTACAAGCGGCTGCTCGAGATGGTGGTTCCCGACAGGGTGCACGTGCTCAAGAACGGAAAGATTGTGGCCGAAGGAGGGTTCGAACTGGTGGAACGCATTGAAGACGGCGGTTACGACAGTATAGATGAATAAGTTATACATAGCCGGCATAGACGAGATCCCGCAGCAGATCACCCAGGAAGACAACGATGTGCTGCGCATCACCATCATATGCCCTCCCGGCTACAGCGGGGAAATCAAATTCGGCATCGACCTGCTGCGCCCGGGCGTTGAGCTCGACCTGGCCGGGGCCTATTTCTGCACCAACTGCGAAAAGCAGAAGTTCGACATAACCGTAAGGCATCTGGTCGGCGGAGCCACCTCGCACCAACTTTTCAAAGGCATAGTCGGCGACAACGGCAGCTGCCTTTTCAACGGGCTCATCCACGTTGCGCACGACGCCCAGAAAACCAAGGCCTTCCAGGAGAACCACAGCCTCGTGCTGGGCGACAACGCCCGGGCCGAAAGCCATCCCCAGCTCGAGATCTACGCCGACGACGTCGAGTGTTCGCACGGAGCTACCGTCGGGGCGCTCAATCCCGACGAGATGTTCTACATGCGCAGCCGCGGCATCCCCGAAGAAGAGGCACGCCGCCTGCAGATATTGTCTTTCCTCGAACCCGTGCTTTCGCGTGTTCCCGAAGATGTGAGAGACGCCATGATACTCAATCGTTTATAAGCGTTCAAATGACCGTATTCCCCAACGTCAAATTGAATCTCGGCCTGCGCGTACTGGGCGTGCGGGAAGACGGCTATCACGACATCGAGACCGTCTTCATTCCATACTACGGTTTCTGCGACACGCTCGAAATCGTACCCTCCCACAGTTTCGGGATCAACATCAGCGGTCCGGAATACACCGGTTGGGATCCTGCCGGGGATCTCACCGCCCGCGCCTGGCGCCTTCTCAGGTCCGACTTCAACATAAACCCGGTACATATCGAACTCGAGAAAACGTCCCCGGTCGGGGCTGGTCTCGGGGGCGGTTCCGCCGACGGAGCCTTCGCGCTCATGGTCATCAGCGACCTCTTCTCGCTGGGCCTGAGGCCGGGGAAGCTTGCGGAATATGCCGCCATGCTCGGGTCGGACTGCCCGTTCTTCATTTACAATACCCCCGTTTTCGCCACGGGCAGAGGGGAGATTTTCGAACCTGTCCAGCTTCCGCTCGACGGATTCCGTTTCGAGGCCAGGGTGCCCGAAGGAGTGCATGTAAGTACGAAGGAAGCCTATGCCGGTCTTGGCAAGGCGGGTTCTTCCACGGACCTCAAGACTGCCCTGCGCGGCCCTGTTTCGAGCTGGCGCGGGAGCGTTGTCAACGACTTCGAGGCCTCCGTCTTTCCCGCCCATCCCGAAATCGCTGCCCTCAAGGAAAAAATGTACGCCGATGGCGCAGTTTTCGCAGCAATGAGCGGGTCCGGTTCCGCCGTATTCGGAATTTTTGAAAAATAATGCGCAAACTCCGTCACCTGCTCCTCTGCGTAATCCTGCTGCTTTCGGCAGGGATGGCGGCTCATGCGCAGCAGACGACGAAGGTCCGCGGCCGCGTGATGGACGACAGCGGCAATCCCCTTCCATTCGCATCCGTTGTCTTCCAAGGCACCAATATAGGCATAACTACCGACCAATCAGGCAATTACAGCCTAGAGACCAAAGACAGGAACGCCGTGGTCTTAACGGCTCAGCTGCAAGGTTACCAGCCCGAGGTCGCTACGGTCCAGCCAGGGAAGTTTTCGACCGTGAATTTCATCATGACCCCGCTTCCGGGCAGCGGAAGTGTTTCCCAGATCTATTCCGACAACATCCGGGTGAGGCGTCTCCTGGGGCAGATAGACTCCCTGCGGTGGCGCAACGACCCCGACCGTCGCGAGCATTATATCTGCCGGCTGTACAGCAAGATGCAGGTGGCGATGACCAACCCCGAGGTGATGCTGGGGCGCAGGTTCCTTGGCCGCCGGTTCCCGTTCGCCTTCGACTATATCGACACCTCGTCGGTGAGCGGAATGCCTTATCTGCCTTTCCTCATCTCGGAAACGGTTTCCAGGCGCCAGCACAGTTCGGGCAACTCCATCGACAGCGAAACCATCGAGGCCAACCGGATCTCGGGTGTCAATCCCGACAACAACCTGCTGAGCCAGTTCACCGGGAACACGCACCTGAAGCTCAACTTCTACAGCGACTTCATCAATGCGCTTGGGGTTAATTTCGCTTCGCCGATAATGCCCCAGGCGCAGCTGTATTACGACTTTTTCATCGTCGATACGCTCGTAAATGAAGGAAGGGAGGAGCTGCTGGTGCGCTATCGGCCCAAGCCGCTCACATCCACCCCGGCCTTCGAAGGCGAGATGCGCATCGACGCCTCCGACTTCGCCCTCCGCTACATCCACGCCGACAAAGGGGACGCCATCAATGTGAACCATCTGAGGGATTTCGTGGTGGATGCCGATTATCAGCGGCTCCCCGACGGAACATGGTTCTATAAAGGCGACCGCTACTATGTCGATGCCACCCTGACGAACAACCGCGACAGCCGCATACAGTCTTTCATACTCAAGCGGGACATTACCTACAAGGAGCCCGATTTCGAGACGGCACCCGACGCCAAGACGACCGATGCGCCCGTAACGGTATTGCCCGATGCCGGACACAAGGACGAGGGGTATTGGACTTCCATGCAGCCCGAACC
>CAJOQW010000155.1 GCA_905236955.1 uncultured Bacteroidales bacterium | reverse complement strand
GGACATCAACATGAAGGATCCTTCTGCCTTCACCAGGCTCAACGGAGCGGACAACCGCCACATCTATCCTTCGGACTATACCTATAACAAATATTCGATCTACTATCTGACGAATACCAACAAGGGTTATGGCGGAACCGCCAGCGTCCAGTTCAATGCAACCCCGGTCAAGGGCTTCCACATCAACGCTGCATACACCCGCACCGTTTCCAAGGAACTTACCGGCATGCCGGGTTCCGACGCTTCTTCGGCCTTCACCTACATTCCTACCGTCGAAGGCCCGAACCAGGCTCCCCTCCACAACTCCTCGTATGTCACTCCCGACCGTTATTTCGTGAACCTCACTTACGACGACAGGTCCAACAACCACTTCAGCATTTTCTACAATGCCATCCGCGGCGGAATGAACTATTCGTACATGTATGCGTCCGACCTCAACAACGACAACTACAACTACGACGCCATCTACATCCCCACCAAGGATGATGTTTCAAAGGGCCTTGTCAAGTTCGCAAGCGACGATGACGCCAAGCGTTTCTTCGACTTTGCCGCCAACGACAAATATCTGAGCAAGCACATGGGCGAGTATGCCGAGGCATACAGCGTTTATTCGCCCTGGCTGCACCGTGTCGATTTCCACTATGCACATGATTTCATCATCCGCATAGGGAACGTCAGCAATACCCTCCAGCTCAACTTCGACATGAAGAACGTGATGAACTTCTTCAACGATTCCTGGGGCGTGAGCAAGCAGATGAATCCGACACTCAAGTCCGGCCGTATCCTTGACATCGCACGCATGGGTTCCGACGGTATTCCGGTGCTCAGCACTCCTTCCGCGGTCAGTGGAAGCACCCCGATCTGGACCGATTACAAGGACATCAGCCAGGTATGGTACGCCCAGGTGGGTCTCAAGTACCTCTTCAACGGCAACGATCCCGCATGGAAGGCCCGCGGCGAGGAAGATCCCGCGGTAGTGGCATCCAATGCGGCAGCCCTCGCTGCCGCCGAGGCCGCTGCCAAGGCCGCGAAGGCCGCTGCCGACAAGGCCGCCGCCGACAAGGCTGCCGCCGAAGCCAGGGCGAACGGCACGATCAAGTCCCTCCAGGACCAGATCAACGCCCTCAAGTCCGCTCCGGTCGCAGAGCCCGACTATTTCGAAGAACCCGTCATCGCTTTCTTCAAGATAGGCAAGAGCGTCCTTTCCAACACCGAAAAGGAACACGTGAAGGCCGCCGCCAAGAGCATCCTCGCCCATGGCGACAAGGTGCGTTTCACCCTCTCGGGCCATGCCGATTCCAAGACAGGCAGCAGGGCCCGCAATGAAAAACTTGCCGCCGAGCGCGCCGCCGCCGTCTGCAACCTCATGCAGGAGATGGGCATAAGCGCCGACAAGTTCACCGTCACTTCCAGCGTCGAGGACATCTTCGACAATCCCGAATTCAACAGGTGTGTAATCATTGACAAACAATAAGGAGATTACAAAATGAAAAAGATAGCAATAATCCTGAGTTCCATCGCCGCAGCCGTGCTTTTCGCAGCCGGATGCAACCAGGAGCCCATGACCGGTGCCGACCTTGACAATCTCAAGGCTGACAGGACCTATGTGGCCATCGACACCCTCGGAGGCAGTGCGGATATCAATCTGACCGCTACCGAGAGCTGGAAGGTCATGGTCCACACTTCTTACGAGTGGACGGATGCCGACAAGAAGAAACACACCGTCGACACCCTCATCACTCCGGGAACTTCCTGCAATCCCCATGGCATAAAGGATCCGGTCGCGAGCTGGATCACCGTCAGCCCCATGGAGGGTTCGGCCGGAACCGGCAAGATCACCATATCGGCCCCGGCATCCGATTCATACCGTACCGAGGAAGTCCGGATAGTCGGCCAGACCAAAACCCTCAATGTGATCGTGGCCCAGGGCGAGGACATCCCCAAGACCTACAGCACCTCCGAAGCCATAGCCATCATCAGGGCTGGCAAGCAGAGCGGAAGCCCGGTTATCGTGACCGGTATCGTCTGCAAGATCGACGAAATCAGCACCAGTTACGGCAATGCCACTTATTATATTTCCGATGACGGAACTTTCACAGGGGATAAATCCGACGGCAACTGGCTCGAGATATACCGCGGCTATTGGCTCGATGGAGAAAAGTTCACCAAGGGCGACGAAATCGCGATAGGGGACAAGGTGACCATCAAAGCCGTGCTTGTCGATTACCAGGGCACTCCCGAGACCAATTCCGGAACCTGCGAGGTGGTTTCCATCGAGAACTCCCTCGTCGCGGTGAGCCCTTCCGAGTTCTCCCTCCCCGCAGACGAGAACAACATCAGGATAGCCGTCCTCTATTCGGGTGACAAACTCAATTTCGAACTCGATGAAGATGCCACCAAGTTCCTCAGCATCACCGGTACCGAAGAAGTCGAGGATACGACCTTCTTCAAGGTATATGTCCAGGAGAACAATGCTCCCGATGCCCGCAAGGGCGTCATTTCCTTCAGCTCCACCTCCGGCAAGGACAAATCAGTCGCAGGAGTGACCGTCATCCAGGCAGGCCGCAAGGGCCAGACACCCGACAATCCTTTGACCGTGGCCGATGCCATGGCGACGATCGATGCCGGCACAGCTTCCGGAAACTAT
>CAJOQW010000154.1 GCA_905236955.1 uncultured Bacteroidales bacterium | reverse complement strand
TTTCTGGGACCGTTTCTGGGGCTATATGTCTTATCTTACCGAGGATGCGTCCCTTATCCGCATGCAGGAATTCAATCTCACATACAATCTGAACAAGGCGGCCACCGACTGGCTTGGCGTGGGCGGAATGAAGTTGTTCTTCCAGGCCAACAACCCGTTCAGCATCTACTTCAACAAATGGCACGAGGATCCCGAGTTCCCGAGGGGGAGCGCTCCTCTGCAGGCTTCTTACATGTTTGGTGTCAAATGCAATTTCTAAAAGAGAGAGACCATGAAACTGAAAAATATCCTTATCGCGATTTTCACCGGCACGGCCCTTCTGCTGAACGGATGTTCGAAAGTTGACGACTTCCTTGATGCAGACCCGTCAAAGAGTACGAAAAAGGTCATCCAGACCGCCGAGCAGCTCGACCAGGTACTCGCTTCCTTCACGCGCTATTATCAGGAGAAGCCGGACATCATGCTGGCCAGCGACGACTACGAAATCAACCGTGAGTATCAACAATATCTCAGCAGCGGCTACACGGCGTATATGCGCAACTATGCTTGCTGGAATGACGAGAATACCGTGGACACCCGCTACCACACGTGGGGGGGCGAATACACCAAGGTATATTATGCCAACCTCGTGCTGAACAATATCGACAAGGTCGAAGGCGACGAGGCATTCAAGGCCAACCTCAAGGCCGAGGCGTATTTCCTCCGTGCCTACTGCTTCTTCCAGATAGCCCTCGCACACACCCTTTATTACACCGGCTCGAACGGGGACGAACTGGGCATATCCCTGAAGCTGACCACGTCTTTCGAGGAATCCCTGGCCCGCGCCTCCCTGAAGGACACCTGGGACCAGATAGACTCCGACCTCCAGGAAGCCCTCAAAATAACCAAGCCCTTCAAGACTTCCGACGGCAAGGGCCAGACCTGGCGCGCCACCACCGCATCGGTCAAGGGCTTCGCGGCAAAATACTATCTGTACCGGGGAGACTATGACAACGCAAAGAAATATGCGCAGGAGGTCCTTTCGGAATACAATTCGCTCAAGGACTACAACGACCCGGCCGAAATGTACCATCATTCCCACGTCGACACCTATACGATCAACGCCGGAACTCCGGACGAGGAGGTTGTCACCGTGAAATTCCCGTACATTTACGACCAGATGTACTCACAGGCGAGCTATATCAACTTCCTGGAATGGAAGGAACTGATCTATGCCCGTGCATGCTATTACGGCAACTGGGATTACATTCCCAGCAAGGGGCTGCTCGACACCTTCAAGGAGGATGTCCCGGGAGGAGACCCGAACAACGACCTTCGGTATTATTTTTACATGCTGCCCGACTTCAGCCTGCGCTACGCCCAGATGACCTCCAACGGAAGGATTCCGGGGTATTGCCAGTTCTTCATGGATACCATCATTACCGGCCCCACCACGGCCGAGATGAACCTGATAATCGCCGAGTGCATCGCCCGCAGTTCCGACTGGTCCGGAGCAATGGCTTATGTGAACAATGTGCGCAAGAACCGCATCAGGAAAGAAGTCTATACCGACCTTACCGCGTCTTCCCAGGCGGATGCCGTGAAGAAGGTCCTCCAGGAGAGGCGTCGCGAAATGCCGTTCGGAATGCGCTGGTACGACCTCAAGCGCCTCAACGCCCTCGATCCGGCCAACAAGGTGACCATCACCCGTTCGTACTACGAGTACAACGCCACCACCGTAAAGACCGACGTCCCCAAGGAATACACCCTCACGCCGGACTCCAGGCATTATGCCCTGCCGATCAGTTCGGACGAAATCAGCAAATCCGGCGGGGAGATACAGCAGAATACCTATTAACAGGAACCATGGTCCAATAAATGGTATGAATAATAAAGTTTGGTTGTTTGCACTGGCCGTCCTGGTGGCGGCCGGTGCGGTTTCATGCAAGGAGAAGAGCCGCGATTTCTCGGCAGATTTCGACCTGCAGGGCATTTCCAGCCCAAGGGCTTCCATCACCGTCTTCGGCATGAAAGACTCGGTATCGCTGGATGTCGATAATCCGGAAAGGCCTGCCGTTCCGGTGGCGGACGGGAAATTCCATATCGGCGGAACGGCCGCAGAGCCTGTGGTACTCCGTGTTTCTTTCTCTGGCGACGAGCGGTTCTTCAAATATGCAGGGAGGGGATATTTCCCCAACAAGGCATCTTCGCTCTGGTTCGTGGCTTCTCCGGGAATGAAGCTCAGTGTTTCCGGCGACCTTACGGGCAAGAACTTCATCGACCTCTACCCCAAAGGGGACCGCGAGAACGACTTGTTCGCCAAACTGTCCTCCACATTGTTCCCGCTTCAGAGCCGCCAGGGAGACATCGCCGTAATCCTGGCCACCGATTCCACCCTCACGGAAGCCCGCAAGCATGAACTGGAGGCGGAGTCGGACCGAATTGAAGACGAGTGCTCGCAGATAAGGCACGACTTCGTAAGCGGGAATCCTTCCTCGGTCGCCGCGTTGTGGCTCATGGAAGACATGTTGATACGCAGGCAGATGGAGACTGCCGAAATGGAGCCCATCCTGGAAAAGGTCTCCCCGAAATACCGGGACAACTACTTCTTCAGGACGGTTTTCAACAGGGTTCAGGGAGCCAAGGCATCGGCCGTGGGCCAGAGTTGTCCCCGCCTTGAAGGCACCGATGTGACGGGTTCGCATTTCGACATAAAGGACCTTCGCGGCAAATACGTCCTTATCGATTTCTGGGGCACCTGGTGCGGCCCGTGCGTTGCCGGCATGCCCGCCATGAAGGCCTTCCGCGACGCCCACGCCGACAAGTTGCAGATAGTGGGCGTAGCACAGGGCAGTCCAGAGGACCAGTGGCGCAAGTTCATCGCAGACAGGGGCATTGACTGGCCCAACATCCGAAACGGCGAAGGCGAAGACAATTTCGTTGCGGCTTTCAACGTGCAGGGATACCCTACCAAGATCCTCGTCGGGCCGGACGGCACTATCCTTTTCCGGCAGACCGGCGAAAACGAGGAGTTCTACGGAGAATTGGAAAAAATGCTTGAATGACCATGAAGAAGTTGTTCCTGGTCTTTTCCGTCGCCTTGCTGGCTGCCTGCGGCAATCCCCAGGCCGTCCGCATAGGCAAGGACGGCAAAGCCGAGATGAGCGTCCTCTATGTGGGAGGACAGCCCAACATCGAGACAATGGGGGTCAGTGTCGCCCCGGAGGCCGTAACGGCTTCGGTGACGGAGCGGCGGCTCTTTGGAACAAGGAGAAGAAGCAGATCGAGCTCTCCTTCTCGCTTTACAAGGGGTTCCACGTATACAGGACGGTCGGGGCGAAGGATCCCTACATCCCGCTTTCCATTGAGACGTCCGCACCCGGGTTCATGGTTGTGGAAGAACCCGTAACCATCAAGGCCGGCTGGCAGAGCTGCGACGACAAGATGTGCACCCCGCCCCAGACCCGCGAATTCAAGGTGATGGCAAGGTTCTGAGCATGTATATAAAGGACATTCCATGGAATTTTTTAAATATTTTATTATATTTGTAATATAATTAGTGTATTTA
>CAJOQW010000153.1 GCA_905236955.1 uncultured Bacteroidales bacterium | reverse complement strand
TCACGTCCATTCAGCCGAATAGCCGAATTTCTATTTAACAGAAAGATTTTTCATTTTTATTTGGTTTATATTGTAAACTTGTTTATATTTGCAGTGCGATTCAATCCTGAGTGCGCAGCAGGAGAGGTCGCAAGAATGTGATAATGTAATGTAATTTAAGTTATTATGGAAACGAACAACAACGAACTTACGCCGCAGCGCAGCCTGGAGCTCATCAACGAGACGATGGAGATCAACCGGAAATCCATCCTCGCCGGCAGCGGCAAATTCTTCATCATCTGGGGTTGCCTGCTCGGCCTCTTCGCTATGGCGGTCTGGGTGGCCTGGCATCTGACGGGCAGCCCGGCCTGGAACTTCCTCTGGTTTGCGATGTGGCCGGTGGGTATGCTGGTGACGAGGCTGGCCGGGAAAGGCAAGCGTATTCCGCAGAACTACATCTCCATCCTGCTCGGCAAGATCTGGGCGGTCTTCGGCATCTTCGCCGCGGTCACCAGCGCCCTGGCGATCTTCTTCTTCCCGATGAACATCACCCTCGTGATCATCCTGCTCTTCGGTTTCGCAGAGACCGTCACGGGCATCGCCCTGAAGAACTGGCCTATGATCATCGCCGGAGCCATCGTCGGCATCGGCGGCGCCTGCGCGGCCGTGAAGCTGGCCCCCGGCGCGGAGCAGCTCCTCCTTTTCGTCGGCGCCGCCGTGGTCCTTGCCCTGACCGGTGTCGCCCTGCAGATCCGCAAGTAGCGCTATGTTTGACAAGCTTGATCCGCTCCTCCATTCGGAGCTCCGCCTGGCGGTGATGTCCGTGCTGATCGTCGCAGACGAAGCGGATTTCGTCTATCTGCGGCAGCAGACCGGAGCCACGGCAGGCAACCTGAGCGTCCAGCTGGACAAGCTCGCCGCCGCCGGCTACATCACGGTCGAGAAGGGTTTCCAGGGCAAGAAGCCCCGCACGACCTGCCGGGCCACCGACGAGGGCCGCGCCGCCTTTGCGGCCTACATCGAAGCACTCCGCTCCTATATCGGACAATAGACTATACTACGTAACACAAAAGCGCGGGTTAATGGACATTTCGGGTGATAAAAACGTTGCAATCAATTGATCTTCTTATATTTGTGAAGATTATCATTGATATGCTTAAAAAAATGCTTTTTCTGCGGCTCGAAAAATGTGGTCCATGATGGTCTGAGAGGCCGTATACAACGATATAAATGCAAGGACTGTGGCCGCCGTTTTGATGGCGGTCAACGCCGAGATAAAGCGCAAGTAATCACCGACTATATCGAAGGCAAGCAAACAATGTCACAGCTTGCTGAGAAGTACCGGGTATCTCCAAAGACGATAGCCCGGGATCTCAAGGGGATGCGGTATGTACAGAAGATATCCAAATACAAGCATGTCATCATCCAGATGGACACCACCTACTGGGGAAGGAACTTCGGGTTAATGGTGATAAAAGACTCTCTCAGGAAGAGAATTTTATGGCGAAAGTATGTCACTCATGAGACCATCGCAGACTATCTGGAAGGAGTAGCGTGGCTCGAGGAACAAGGGTTCAAGATATACGGGATAGTCATTGACGGAATGTGGGGCTTGATGCAAGCTCTTAGACGATACCCAGTTCAGATGTGCCAGTTCCATCAGCAGATGATAGTTCGCAGATACCTTGCTGAAGATCCTGATTTGGAGGCCGCTAGAGACCTGCTTGATTTGATTAATGCCATCACGATAATGGACAGGGACAGCTTCGTTGGTGCGTTCAACGAGTGGTATGACAGATACAAAGATGTTCTGAATGAACGGGTACACGACAAAAGAATCAAGCGAAAAACGCCTCCATATATGCGTCCCCGATTAAGGAGTGCGTACTTGAGCATACGCAGGCATATGCCCTGGTTATGGACCTTCTACGACTATCAAGATAGAGTCATACCTAACACGAATAACGGACTGGAGGGTATTTTCTCAGACATTAAATCCAAAGTCCGAGTTCATAGCGGCATTAGTCGGGAACACAGGAAGAAACTCATAGATGAGTATATCTCGCGTCATTATTAGGCACCGCCGCCGGAATAAAGGATCTCCGGCGGCTACAGATCGAGCGCTGCGGGGGGCTCTGGTGAAGGCCCTCCTCTCGCTCGACTGTTGCCCTGCTCATCTCCCGAAATGTCTATTAGACCGGTTTTTCTTGGAGTGTTGTCGCTGCGCTATGCTTTTGCATTCTCCAAAACTATCAAAGTCATTGAGAGATACCCGTAAGGGCAGGATGGCGAAGCCACATTGAGATTAGTGGCTCTGCCGTAGGCTCTGTATCTATATCTATATTTTTTTCTATGTCTGTTCTATTGTTTTCGGTCTAATAGACATTTCGGGTGATGGATTCCCATCAAAAAGATCCTATTAGACATTTCGGGAGATAAATCTGGCAACAGTCAAGCGCGGAGCGAGCCGTTCCATCGAGCTCGGCGGAGCGCTTGATCTGTAGCCGCCGACTACCGTAATGGGAGGCGGCGGTGCCTAGTAATGGCGAGTGATATACTCATCTATCAGTTTCTTCCTGTGTTCTCGAGTAAGTCCGCTATGGACACGTACCTTAGACTTGATGTCTGAGAAAATGCCTTCCAGGCCGTTATTCGTGTTAGGTATGATTCTATCTCTATAATCATAGAATGTCCATAGCCAAGACATATGTCTGCGTAAGCTTAGATATGCGCTCCTTAATCGGGGACGCATATACGGAGGTGTTCTCCGCTTGATTCTCTTGTCATGGACACGCTCATTTAATACGTCCTTGTATTTGTCGTACCACTCGTTAAATGCACCGATAAAGCACTCCTTGTCCATTATCGTGATGGCATTGACGAGATCCAGCAGATCTCTGGCAGCATCCAAATCTGGATCCTCAGCGAGGTATCTTCGGACTATCATTTGCTGATGAAACTGACACATCTGGACGGGATACCTTTTAAGTGCCTGCATCAATCCCCACATTCCGTCAATGACGATACCGTATATCCTGAAGCCATGTTTCTCAAGCCAGGAGACGCCTTCCAGGTAATCTGCTATGGTCTCATGCGTGACGTATTTGCGCCATAAAATCTTCTTCCGAAGAGAGTCCTTGATGACCATCAATCCAAAGTTCCGACCCCAGTATGTCGTGTCCATTTGGACAATCACTTGCTTGTATTTGGAGATCTTCTGCACATAGCGCATCCCGGTGAGATCTCGAGCGATGGTCTTCGTGGACACCTGGTACTTATCGGCAAGCTGTGCCATTGTTTGCTTACCTTCGATATAGTCGGTGATTACTTGAGCTTTGTCTCGACGCAAACCGCCGTCAAAACGGCGTCCACAGTCCTTGCATTTATACCGCTGAATACGGCCTCTCAGGCCATCGTGGACCACATTTTTCGACCCGCAGAAAAAGCATTTTTTTAAGCATATCAATGATAATCTTTGCAAAGGTATGAATTTCAATTCATTGCAAGGATTTCATCACCCAAAATGTCCAATAGCCCTCTTTTTTCGTTTTGTGGAGCATCGCTTCGAAGCCTTCGGCTTCTTCGCTTTCACCCCCGCCGCTTTGCGGCTGCCCCCAGGGGCACGGGGGAAAGGATTCCCCCGCCTCGCGGCGCGAGCCCCCTTCGGTCGGCCTCCGGCCTCCGAAAGATTTGGTACCTTGCAGGGTGCGAGGGCATCTATGGCCATTTTGCTTGGTTGGAGCGGAGAAATGACTAAATTTGCAGTTCATCAGAAGCATCGCATTATTATGAAGGTCCTGTTTATCTGCCACGGCAACATCTGTCGCAGCCCTATGGCGGAGTTTATCCTAAAAGCCCTGGTAAAAGCCAAAGGGCTTGAGGGCCAATACTATATTGAATCTGCGGCCGTGTCAACGGAAGAAATCGGCAATCCCATCTACCCGCCTGCAAAGCGTTGCCTGACCCAGCACGGCGTTCCCTTCGACAACGGGAAGCGTGCCCGGCAGGTGACCCGGGCCGATTATGACCGCTTCGACCGCATCATCTGCATGGATGCTTCCAATCTCCAATGGATCCGCAGGATTATCCCGGATGACCCGAAAGGCAAGATTCATCTGATGATGTCCTATACCGGCGCTGGGCGCGACGTGGCGGACCCGTGGTACACCGGAGACTTTGAGGAAGCTTTTCAAGACATTCTGGAAGGATGCGAAGCGATGTTATCATAGAGACGGACAGACTCCGTTTCCGGCCTTGGGCTGAAAGCGATGCCGCGGCGTTGTTCAAGTACGCCTCCGACCCGGATGTCGGTCCGCGTGCGGGCTGGCCGCCGCATCAGTCGGTGGAAGAGAGCAGGAAGATTATCCGCGACATCTTTTCCAACGGTCACACCTGGGCGCTGGAGCTGAAAGCAAGCGCCGAACCGGTTGGCTGCATGGGATACTATGCCTTTGGCGAGAGCAACATCCCCATCGGCGAGAATGATGCCGAATTGGGCTACTGGATCGCCAAACCCTATTGGAACCAGGGATTATGCACGGAAGCCCTGTGTGCGATGATTGATTGGTGCTTCAACAAAAAGGGCTTCCAGACCCTCTGGAGCGACTATTTCGTGGACAATCCCGCCTCCGGCCGGGTGATGGAGAAATGCGGTTTCCGGGACACCGGGGAGATCAACTGGTGCAGCCATCTTTACCGCGGCGACGATCGGCCGGTGAAAGTCATGCGGCTGGGAGCGGTCAACGGGAGCGCCGGGGACGGGTCAGCTGTTTGACGGGATAGTTGAAGTACGTGTCCTTATAAGGTTCGTCGGCCAGGGTGAAGTGCCACCATTCGCTGTCCAGCGCCTTGAATCCGTGGCGGAGCATGGCCCGACGCAGGATCATCCGGTTGGCAAACTGTTCGGCGGTGATGCTGCGTCCGGCAGGACTCCCGCTGTTGTCGCCGTTGTATTCGCCCGTCTCCGGATTTCCGCAGAAATCCGGATGGCTTTCGGGACCGAACCAGTCGAAGGTACCACCCATGTCCACTTCTTTCCCGGTGGCCATGTCAAAAAGCGTCAGATCCACCGTGGAGCCGCGCGTATGGCCGCTCCTCGCCATGATATACTCCTGCTCGAAAAGCACGCTCTTGTCCAGGTCCGGATAGAAGCAGGCCTTCATCAGGGTGTCCGGGACATCCGCCGCCCAGCGGACGAAATGGTCCACGGCCATCTGGGGGCGGTAGGCATCGTAGATCTTCAGCCGGTAGCCCTGGGCCATGACATCGTCGCTCACTTCCTTCAGCGCGGCGGCCGCCTCCCGGGTGAGCAGGGCGGTCGGCTCCCGGTAGCCGTCTATCCGCTCTCCCACGAAATTGTAGGTGCTGTAGTAGCGGATCTCCAGGATGGCGTCCGGCACGGCGTCGGCGATGGCCACGAAGGCCTTCTCAAAAGCCCGGTTCCGGGGACAGCGCCAGGCACCGGCGTCCAAGGCCAGGAGGCACAGGAAAACAAGGATGGTCAGGATTCTTTTCATCAGGTTCCTCTTCAGTTTTTTCTTCCGCAAATGTACCGAATATGAGGAATAATAGCAAATACCCGCTGAACGCATACACAAAATGCGTATTTTTTCAGTATCTTGCATACGTTTGCAGATGGAAAGGGAAAAAGAACTGACGAAAGTGACTTTGGTGGGGAGCCTGGGCAACCTGGCCCTTCTCTCCTTCAAGTTCATTGCGGGCGTGGCGGGACACAGTTCCGCCATGATGGCCGATGCCGTCCATTCCCTGTCCGATTT
The DNA here is from genome assembly GCA_905236955.1 of uncultured Bacteroidales bacterium. GTDB lineage: Bacteria > Bacteroidota > Bacteroidia > Bacteroidales > UBA932 > Cryptobacteroides. The sequence goes on along the minus strand of CAJOQW010000153.1, from coordinate 278 downwards.
CCTGACGGATCTCGTCGTGCTGGTCTTCGTGCGGGTCAGCTCCAAGCCGCAGGACTCGTCCCACGACTACGGCCACGGCAAATTCGAGACCCTCGCAACCCTCTTCATCGCCCTGGCCCTCGCCGGGGCCGCCATCGGCATCATCGTGTCCGGCTCCCTGAAGTTCGCCCGCTGGCTGCAGGGAGAGACGCTGGAAGTACCCGGTGCACTGGCCCTCTGGGCGGCATTGGTTTCCATCGTGGTCAAGGAAGTGCTCTACCGCTACACGGCGGCCCGGG
>CAJOQW010000152.1 GCA_905236955.1 uncultured Bacteroidales bacterium | reverse complement strand
CATGGTTGCTACGTTCTCCGAAACCTTGTAGTCGTAGGTGTGAAGGTCGTTCACGTTGAGCGGATAGGTGAAGGGGAGTTTGCCGCTGAAGTTTTCCTTGCCGCTCAAGAGCAGTGCAAGGGCGTCGCCGCCGTAGTTGCCGGGAAGCATTACGTCCACTATGGCATCGATGCCCGGAAGCCCGGCGATATCGCCTATGATCCGGGGACGGCCTTCATTGAGCACGAGCACTATGGGCTTGCCCGTCCCGGAAAGGGCTTTGACCAGTTCCTTCTGGTTGGATGAGAGGTTGAGGTCTTCGAGGTTGCCGGGAGTCTCGCAGTAGGAATTCTCGCCGACGCAGGCGACGATGACGTCGGCATCGCGGGCGGCCCTTACGGCAGCTTCGATGTTTATGCCCTTTTCTTCCGTCCAAATATTGTAGTCATCGACATACTCAACTCCCGGTACATATTGCACCGTCCCGAATTCGTTCTTGAGAGCCTCATAGATAGTGTTGTAGGGTGCCGTGTACTTTTCATCGGCGGTACCCTGCCAGCGATAACTCCATCCTCCGTTGAGCGCACGTATGCTGTTGCCGTTGGGCCCGGTGACGAGGATGCGTGTGCCCTTCTTCAACGGAAGCAGGCCGCCTTCGTTCTTCAGCAGCACTTCGCTTTCCACCGCAGCAGCAAGGGCGGCGTCGGTGAAGTCCTTGCAACCGTATCTGTCATATCCTTCTATGTCCCAGGTCGGATTGTCGAACAGGCCCAGGCGGTATTTGAGTCGGAGGATCCTGCGGACGGCGTCATCGATGCGGCTTTGCGGTATGAGCCCTTCCCCCACGGCGGCTATTATGTCTTCGCATGCAGAAGGGTCGTACGGTTCCATTATCATGTCGATACCTGCGTTGATTCCCATTGCGAGGGCTTCTTTGCGGCTGGCGGCTATGTGCTCTCGCTTCCACAGGTTGTCGATATCGGCCCAGTCGGTGACTATCATGCCGTCCCAGGAGAGCCCTTCCTTCAGCCACCCGCTCAGGAGTTCCCTGTCAGAGTGCACGGGCACTCCGTTTATGGAGGATGAATTCACCATGATGGTGAGGGCTCCCGCCTCGATGCAGGCCTTGAACGGGGCGAAGAATTTCTCACGCAGGTCAAGGGGTGAGACATAAGCCGGGGTGCGGTCCCTGCCGGTAGCCGCCGCACCGTATGCCAGATAGTGCTTGAGGCTCACCGATACATGCTCCCCGTCTATGTGGTTGGGGTCGTTTCCTTGGAGGGCCTTGGTTTCGGTGGCGGCCATGACGCTTTGAAGATACGGGTCTTCGCCGTAGCTCTCCCAAAGGCGGGACCAGGAAGGATTGCGTCCGAGGTCCATCACTGGAGAGAAAACCCATGGGCACATCGCAGCCCTGGTCTCGTAGGCAATAGCCTCGCCCATCCTGCGGGCGTGCCCGGGATTGAAAGTGGCTGCGAGGTTGATTTCCTGCGGGAACAAGGTGCCGTCCGAAAGATAGGATGCACCGTGTATCATGTCGAGGCCGTAAATGGACGGTATGCCTATCTCCTTCATTGAAAGTTCCTGTATCCGGGATATGATCCCTGCGGTGAAGGAACGGTCCTGTGCCGCGCCGGCAAAGACGTTGAGGAAGGATCCTACCTTGAATCTGCAAATCGCATTGCTTAGCTTGTCCATGTCAAGGCCGGTGTTGTCGGCATTGGTGACACTTTCTATGGTGAGTTGCATCATCTGTCCCACCTTTTCTTGCAGGCTGAGTCCTTTGAGGGTTTTTTCCACCCTGGCTTCGAGAGCCTTGTCCTGCGGGATCGCAGGGGTGATGTCTGCCCCTCCCCGGGAGGCGCAGGCTGCGGTAGTCAGTACTGCGGCTACCATGATTGCTGTTTTGAGGTTCATATCGTGTAGGCGATGTATTCTTGAATTGATACAAAACTACGGAATATTTCCCTCTTTTTAACTATATTTGACAGACAGATCCGATCAGTTGTGTACATAAGATGATAATAGGCGTCATAGTGGCTCTCGACGGCGAGTTCGAGCAGATGAAGAAACTTCTCGGAGGCAGGACTGAAGGCCGTCTGGGAAATAATGAGATAATCCTGCACAAGAGCGGCATAGGCAAAGTGAACGCCGCGCTGGAAGCGGTTTCCCTCATAGACGGTTATCCCCTCGACTGCCTTATCAGCACAGGGGTTGCCGGCGGGCTGGACCCGTCCTTGAAATGCCTTGACATGGTGGCCGCCAGCGAAGTCGTTTATCACGATGTCTGGTGCGGGGAAGGCAATGAATACGGTCAGGTGCAAGGTTTTCCCGCGCGTTTCAAGAGCAATGCCGTCCTGTACTGCAAGGCCCTGGAGACAGGTGCCCGCGGGGGACTGGTCTGCAGCGGGGATCGTTTTGTAAATACTTCAGGCGAAGCCCGGGCCATTCTGGACCATTTCCCGGAAGGGATCGCGGTCGATATGGAATCCGGCGCAATCGCACAGACCTGCTTTGTGCATGACGTCCCGTTCCTGAGCATACGCATAATATCCGATGTCGCCGGTGAAAATCATCAGAGCGATTACGACAATTTCTGGGAATCGCTGGCAGATGGTTCTTTCGAAGCCATCCGCCGGTTCCTGCTTTCCCTTCCCGGAGAATTGTAATCTTCCCATATGAAACTTTATTTCATTCCCGCCCTGCTGCTTTCGCTGCCCTTGCTGGCTGCCTGCGGAAAGCAGCCGGTAATTTCATGTGACAACGGCGTGCTCGTGCGCATCGAACCTGTCACTGAAAAAGTATTCCGCGTAAGCGCAACTCCGGATGCGTCTTTCCCGGACCGTCCCAGCCTCGTGAGGGTTCCCGTCGCAGGCAAGGTGCGGTATTCGGTATCCACCACGGTTGGGGCATGGTGGTTTCAACCGCCGGTTTACGGGCGGAAGTCTCCAGGACCGACGGGAAAGTGACGTTCAAGGATTCGGACGGCAAGGTACTCGGCGCGGAATGTGGCCGGGAGTTCACGCCTGTATCCGTGGGAGGGAAGGAAGTCGTTCCCGAAGTCTGGAGGCCCGCCTGGAATCCGAACATAGTCAAGTTCATTACCGATACTTCGACCATAGCCATCCTCAAAGATGCTGCAGCCCATCTCGACTTGCCTTATATCGCATACCCGATTCTCAGGAACGGCTTGTTGCACAGCGCGACCGATCCCAAGCCGCTCCGCGTAGTGGTGAAGGCCAAACATGGCAAGGTTGAGGCCGCTCCCGTACTGCTCAAGATCTCTACGGACAAGCACGTCGTTTACGCCGAATATAGCCTTACGGCACATCCTGGAAGGGGGACAGATACGCTTTCCTTCAATATGGACCTCGAACCGGGCTCATATACCGCCTCCATCTGCACCGACGGGGGAGTTGTGGAGAAGACATTCAGTATTGTTTGCGGTTCCGGGAAGATGGTTTTTTCCCAGGGAGAAGGTCCCGATTCCTGCGCTTTCCCTGACAATGCGGCAGCTCCTCGAAAGAATCTTGGAACACATGGGAAAAAATAATTGAAAAAATCCCTTTGCAGTGTATCATTGTATCCAAATTAATAATACATTTGCACGATTTTACTAACAGTTATTCTCTTTTATGCGACGTGAAGAAATTTTCCCCCACTACCTGTGAGTTGATCGAATTGGTCAATTCCGGTGCAGAATTAAAGCTTTTGCTCACCAAGAGCAT
>CAJOQW010000151.1 GCA_905236955.1 uncultured Bacteroidales bacterium | reverse complement strand
TCTTATCTTAGCGCAACTATGCGGAGCAAGGCTTCCCTTTGGCAGATTTTCAGCGTTTTTGCTGGTATAGGCACGTTCACCATCGGCGGCGGATATGCCATGATTCCCCTGATCGGGAACGCCATGCGCAAAAGGGACTGGATCTCCGAAGAAGAGATGCCCGACATAGTGGTCCTCGCCCAGAGCGCACCCGGCCTGCTGGCCGTAAACATGGCCATCTACAGCGGCTACAGGCTCAGGGGCATCAAGGGCGCGATAGCCGCCACCCTCGGCGCGGTACTGCCTTCCTTCCTCATCATACTGCTGGTTGCGGCGATATTCACCAATTTCAAAGACAATCCCGTGGTGGTGAGGATATTCCGCGGCATCCGCCCGGTGGCGGTAGGCCTCATCCTGGTTCCGGCCGTAAACATGGCCCGTAAAGGATGCAGGAAATGGTGGCAGTGGCTCCTGTGCGTTGCCACCCTGTTCCTGGTTGCGTTCTGCAAGTTCTCGCCCATCTACATCATATTGGTAACCATAGTGCTGGCGGTAACCATTACGCTGGCAGGGGAGGAAAGAAAGAGATGATACCCACCCTGCTGCAATTGTTCTGGACCTTCTTCCTCATAGGCCTCTTCAATTTCGGAGGTGGCGGGGCCATGATCTCCCTTATCCAGAGCAAGGTCGTCACCGAGTTCGGATGGATAAGCCAGGGGCAGTTCACCGACATTGTCGCAATTTCGCAGACCACCCCCGGCCCCATAGGCATCAACTGCGCCACTTATGTGGGATATGAGGTGGGCAGCGGTTTCGGAGGCCTCCTCCCGGGCATCGCAGGTTCGGCCACAGCCACCTTCGCCCTGGTGTTGCCGTCGTTCATAATATTCTGGGGCATAGTCGCCCTGTACAACAAATACCATGGCACTCCCCTTTTCGGAAACGTCATGGGAGGGCTCCGGCCGGTGGTCGCCGGGCTCATCGGGGCGGCCGCCCTCATACTGATGTTCAACCTGGGTTTCGACGGGGTGGAGATCCTGCGCGAGAACTTCCCCGACTGGACATCCTGGGCAATCCTGGCCGCCTCCGTGGCGGCATCCCTGCTCTTCAAGGTCAACCCCATCCTCCTCATCCTGGCAGGAGGCCTACTAGGATTTATTATTTATTGAATATGAGAAATTTCGTTTTGTCCATAATGCTCATCATCGCACCCCTGGGGCTCCAGGGGAAGACCGACCCTACAATGAACATCACCCCCAGGCCCCGTGAAATATCCTTGGAAAAGGGCAGTTTCAACATCAAGGGCGCCGGCTTCAACCATGCGGGATCCTTCGAAGGACGCACGGTCGATGCGATTGCGGAACTGGCCGATGACATAAGCGCCGCCACGGGCAAGACCTGCAGCGTGGCCGGTGCTGCGGGAGTGGACAGGAACACGGACGCCGCCATCCTCAAGGGAGTATTCTTCCTGACGGACAGCTCGATGGAGCCGGAGAACTACAAGATAGTCATCACGAAGAAAGGCATGAAGATAACCGCCCCCGACCACAACGGCTTCTACTATGCCATCCAGACCCTCCGGCAGATGCTCCCAGTGGGCAACTACAAGGCTGTCGCCTCCACAGGCAGCTGGTCCCTTCCGTGCGGCACCTTCTCGGACGGCCCGCGCTTCCCTTACAGGGGCATGCACATGGACCCGTGCCGCCACTTCTGGAGCGTGGAGGAGACCAAAAGATACATCGACGTAATGGCGATGTACAAGCTCAACCGGCTGCACTGGCATCTGACCGACGACCAGGGCTGGCGCGTGGAGATAAAGCGCTATCCCGGACTCACCGAGGTTGGAGCCTTCCGCAAAGGCACCATGATCGGACGCAATTTCCAGTCCAGCGACGGCAGGCGTTATGGCGGCTACTACACCCAGGACCAGATACGCGAAATCGTGGATTATGCCTGGACGCGCGGCATCACCATCATCCCCGAAGTTGACCTTCCCGGACATATGGTGGCGGCTCTGGCCACCTATCCCTGGTTGGGCTGCACCGGCGGGCCGTATGACGTATGGACTATCTGGGGCGTCTCCAAGGACGTACTCTGCGCCGGCAAGGAGAGCACCTTCGTCTTCCTGGAGGAAGTAATGGACGAAATATGCGAGTTGTTTCCCTCCAAATATATCCACATCGGCGGGGACGAGTGCCCCAAGGACCGATGGGAGAAGTGCCCCGACTGCCAGGCACTCATAAAGGAGATGGGTTTCACCACCGACGGAAAGGGTACGAAGGAACAGAAACTGCAGAACTACGTGACTTTCCGCATGCAGGATTATCTCGCTGAAAAAGGCCGGAAAATCATAGGCTGGGACGAGATTCTCGAAGGAGAGCCATCCCCGGGTGCGACCGTAATGTCCTGGAGGGGGGCAGGGGGCGGCATAGACGCGGCCAACAGGGGTTTCGATGTCATCATGACCCCGAACGACTATATGTATTTCGACTATTACCAGGCCAAGGACGGCGAGGGAGAGCCCCTGGGCATCGGAGGCTTCGTACCGTTGGATAAAGTTTACGGTTTCGATCCTTGCGAGGGCATTTCTCCCGACATGCAGAAGCACATCCTGGGCGTCCAGGCCAACCTGTGGACGGAATACATCGCGACTCCCTCGCATCTGGAATACATGCTGCTGCCGCGCATGCTCGCCCTGGCCGAGGTGCAATGGTGCTCCGAAGGCAACCGCGACTACGGGCGGTTCACCGCCGACCTCAAGGCCCACCAGGAAAGGATCCTAGACCTGCTGGGGTATAATTACCGCAAATGACCGTCCCTTTCGGAAGACGGTCATCTGCAGTTACAGTCATTTCAGTCAGAGTCCGACGTTCAGTTCGAGTTCGACGATCTTGGTCTTGCCGTCGGTAGTGGTGAACCTGGCCTCGATGAGGTGCATGCCGGCATACTTGAGCAACACCGACTCGCCCGACTCCGCCTCGGAACTGGTGCAGACGAGCTCATCGTCGAAATACCAGCTTATTTCGCTGCCGGGCTTGCGGTCGCCTGCGGCCTCGACCAGGGTAAGCGGCAGGGAATCGCCCACCGTATAAGTGCCGTAGCCGGGATTCTTTATGTAGTTGTAATCCACTTCGGAAGAATCATCAAGCACGACGTATATCATAAGATTCCCGTAGGAAAGCGACGACCAGGAGAATGCCGAGGTGGACACCGTGGTTGAAGCATCAAGGTAAAAATTGAAACCGCCATCCTTGGGGTTGTTGTCGGAGTAGATGAAAGGATACCCGTACGTACACTGCACCAACCCGAAGCCGAAATAGCAGTCGGTGCCGGCCGGAACATAAAGGTCTTCTCCGGACACATCTATGACGTTCCATGCCCCGGCCTCCGGAGAGGACACCTTGGATGTAAGCTTCCTGGTACCGCCAAAGTCTATGATGCCGTAAACGCCCGAAACCGAACTGTCATCGTCCATATCGTATGCAAAGGCGAGCTTGAGGATCTTGCGTCCCACATAATCGGACAGGTCGCCGGCCGAAAGGCGGATGGCTCCATAGCTCGTACAGGTATCGCCATATCCGAGCACATACAAGCCTCCGGCGGATCTGTCATACTTCTTGAGCGTATAATCTATGGGCTCGTTTATGCCACGCATTGTAAAGTCCTTGTGTATCAGTTCGTCGCCGGCCTCGAATGTCACGTATTTGGTAATATATCCCTGCACTGCGACCTCGATGTCAAGGGAAGTCCCGTCAACGGAAGAAAGGTCGAAGGAGTAGTAACCGTTCTCGTCCGTGTAGGCATATGTCTTTATGTTGCCGGAAACCCTGCCCGAAATATTGTCGGGGCCCGAAACGATGATGTTCGATGTGGAAGAGGACTTTGCATAGATGCTTACTTTCGCCCCTTCGAGCGCTTCGCCCGAAGAATTCTGCACATAGCCCCAGATTCCCTTGTAGTTGCCGCTGCGGTTCATCGTCGCAACCTTGGTGTCGGAATGGAACGTTATGTCGGAGAACAGGTCGTACGAATTCCCACCCCAGTCCACGGGAGTGTAATACACGACACCCTTACCGCCCGGGAACGGCATGTTGGACTCCGCCCCGGAATAATCCAGGTTGTCCTGGTCGGCCGCCGGCACTATATAGAAGCATGGATGCGAACCGCTGGCATTGATGTACTGGGTGTTAGAAGTCCACAACTGATATGGAGTACGGGAATACGATGATCCATTGTTGAAGGTAACCGAATACTTTGTGGACTTGTCCACATGGAAAACGATCAGGCCGGGTTCCACGTAAGCGTCCCAGCCCTGGCCGGAACGGCACTCGAACACGAAATACTCACCGTTTCCGGTAGTGTTGGAAGTAGATAACTTGTAAGCGAAGTTGTTGTCCACCGACGGGATGGCTATCTCCCCGCTGGCGGGCATGTCCCCGTAGCCGTCGAGCCAGCCCATCATTATGCGCTCTTCCGCAGTGAAATAGGGCGGGGTGCGGCCTTCGTTGTTGTAGGAGCCCTCGCACATTATGTCGTAGGAGTAGGTCGCCCCGGCCGTACCGTCCCCGTATTTGTCGTAGGTCGTGTCGTAGAAGTCGGGAAGCCCCTGGGTGTGGGAGAACTCATGGGCGCAGGTGCCGATGCCGCACATGTCGGTTCCGTCGTAGCCTTTGAGTTCGGAGGTGCAGGCGTAAACATCTATGTACTTTCCGTCGAATTTGGTCTGCGAATAACCATTGGTGCTCGTGCCCGAAGAATAACCCCGGGTATTATAATAATCCCAGGCGGAAAAAGACCATTTGTGCGGCCAGATCGTAGAATCGTCAGCACCTTCGGCCTCGTTGTAACCGGCATAGTACATGAAAACCATGTCCACATATCCGTCGTTGTCGTTATCGTACTTCGAGAAATCTATGTCGCCGTCCAGCGACT
>CAJOQW010000150.1 GCA_905236955.1 uncultured Bacteroidales bacterium | reverse complement strand
GCACAAGATTTATTTCGAAAAAAGATGCATAATAATATGCTCCCCTGACGATCAGGCACTTGGCGATCCGAACGCCATGGTTTTCCATGTCGGCGAGCATATCGACATCCATACCCTCGTGCTTATGTTCGAGGCCTCGCAGGAGCTTTCCCGCATCTACATCCCCTCCGGGAACTCCGACAAGATATACCGCAGGCTATGCGCCGAATTCAAGGAGGTCAACGCGGCAGGAGGGCTGGTGAGCAACCGCAGGGGCGATTACCTGCTCATACGCAGGAACGGTCTTTGGGACCTTCCCAAAGGCCATCAGGAGGACGGGGAGGACATCCGCCTCACCGCCATCCGCGAAGTGCGGGAAGAGACCGGGGTAGACAAGCTGGAACTGCGCGAGTTCATCTGCGTCACCGACCATTGCTATCTCAGGGAAGGCGTCTGGCACCTCAAGCACACCTGGTGGTACGACATGCTCTACACCGACCCGGTGGATCTCACCCCCCAGCGGGAAGAAGACATCAGCAAGGCGGCATGGGTTGCGAAATCTTCGCTCCCGCCCTATCTCCGCACCACCTTTCCGTCCATCCAGGAGGTGTTCAGGATGGCCAAGGTATGAAAGTTCTTCTTCAGGTGAAACTTATTGTGTGACTTTGCCGTATAATAAAAGTCACTACGTGAAACAAGAATGAAACTTTCCCAATTCGACTTCACCCTCCCGAAGGAAAAGATAGCACTGGAACCGACCCGTTGGAGGGATGAGTGCAAGCTCATGGTCCTGCACAAGGACACAGGCGAAATAGAGCATCACCTTTTCAAGGACATAATCGACTTTTTCGGCAAAGGGGACCTCTTCGTCCTCAACGACACCAAGGTCTTCCCCGCGAAGCTTTATGGCAAGAAGGAAAAGACCGGCGCCGAGATCACCGTCTTCCTGCTCCGCGAACTCAACAAGGAACAGAAACTGTGGGACGTGATCGTGGAACCGGCCCGCAAGATCCGCATAGGCAACAAGCTTTATTTCGGCGAGGACGAGAGCATGGTGGCCGAGGTCATCGACAACACCACTTCCCGGGGACGCACCCTCCGGTTCCTATATGACGGCCCGTACGACGAGTTCAAGCAGGCTCTCTTCGCCCTTGGAAAGACTCCGGTACCGGAATGGGTGAAACAGGATCCCACTCCCGAGGACGCGGAGAATTTCCAGACGATCTTCGCCGACAAGGAAGGTGCGGTAAGCGCCCCGGCAGCCGGCCTCCATTTCAGCAGGGAGCTCTTCAACCGCATGATCCTCAAAGATATAGACCGTACGTTCATCACCGTCCATATGGGAATAGGCCATTTCCGCCAGGTGGATGTCGAGGATCTCTCCAAGCACCGCATGGACGGGGAACGCATGATAATCACCGAGGCCGCCGCCGAGCGCATAAACGAGGCCAAGCACACTGGCCACAAGGTGCTCGCCGTCGGCGTGACGGTCATCCGCGCGCTGGAAACCTACACCACCACCAACAACGAGGTCAAACCCAGCGACATGTGGACCAACAAGTTCATTTTCCCTCCCTACCAGTTCGACATAGCGGACGCTTTCGTAAGCAACTTCCATCTTCCCGGAAGCACCATGCTCATGTGCGAGGCCGCTTTCGGCGGGTACCAGAATGTCATGAAGGCCTACGATACCGCCCTTGAACAAGATTACCGCTTCGGGCCGTACGGCGACGCCCTCCTTATAATCTGACGGCATTCCTTAAGGACAAGTCTTTAAACCTTTAAAAAAGATAAAAAACTGCAGGGGACCTTTTTACCCCTGCTTTTTTTTTGTTCCGGCGGGCATATCTTTGCCCGCCATGGACAAAGAAACTGTTTGCGCATGCGCGCTTAACCGGGTTTTCGGCTATGAACCGAAAATAGCGCTGGGACTCATCCGGGAACTGGGCTCCGCATCGGCGGTGTTCGACATGCCCGGGGATATGCTGGACAGCCTCCTGGCCCCGTTCAGCAAATACCGCGGGAAACTTGGCAGGGAAACCGTCGAGAAGGAGGAAGAAGAACTGTCGTCCCTGGAAAAGGAAGGCTGCCGTTTCATTCCGTTCACCCACCCTGACTTCCCCGCCCTGCTCAAGGAGATAGAAGACCCTCCCGCCGGCCTCTACTACAAGGCCTGTTCGCCCCCGGCGGACATTTTCGGGCGGAAACCCGCAATAGCCATAGTCGGCACCAGGGACATGTCCCCGTATGGGAAAGAGTGGTGCGCGAAGATAGTCTCGGCACTCGCCCAGGCCCCGTCGAAGGCGGCGATAGTCAGCGGACTGGCATACGGCATCGACATCACGGCACATATCTCAGCCCTGCGCTGCAGCCTTCCCACGGTCGCAGTGCTCCCGAACGGCATCGACAGGGTATATCCCTCCGCCCATAGGGAAGCCGCATCCAGGATAGCTTCCACGGAAGGATGCGCACTGGTGACCGACTATCCCCCGGGCACCGGACCGGTGGCTTTCACCTTCCTGAGGAGGAACCGCCTGATAGCCGCATTGTCTCAGGCTACCATACTGATAGAGAGTAAGATACGAGGAGGCGGCCTTATGACCTGCAGGCTGGCTTCAGGATACGGGCGGGAAGTGTTCGCCCTGCCTGGAAGGCTGGACGACATCCGCTCGCAGGGATGCAATCTCCTCATAAGGGAGAAGATCGCGGAACCCGTCGCGGGCCTCGGAGCGATAGGCGGACAGGTCGGCCTGGGGCATTACCATCTGAGGGGCGGGTACGGCCTCGCGCAGAAACTCAGGGACAGCTACGGCGGGCTCCCGCGGGAAAGGCGCGAGGAACTGGGAAAGGTTGCGGAGGCGGTACGGCGGAATCGCGGCATCACCGTCGAGGAAATCGGCATCACGCTGGGAATCCCTTATCCGCAGGCTGCGGCGCTGGCAGGCATCCTCCAGGGAGATGGGATCATCGCAATGGACTTGTTGCAGCGTTGTTCCATAAATGCCGGAAAT
>CAJOQW010000149.1 GCA_905236955.1 uncultured Bacteroidales bacterium | reverse complement strand
GGCCTCATCGTCTGGGAAACCGACCCGTCCGTCCATACGAGCACGGCCTCGAGCATGGCCGTCACGTCCACTCCGGAACCATTGTATATTACCGTGACCGCAGCGTCCCCGTCGCATTTACCGTTTGTGAAAGCAGGGGGTGTAATCGTCACGGTCCAGTCGGACCTTGATGTGGACACGGCCTTTGTATATATGTCCTGTTCCGTACCGTCCGCTACCGTGATGGATGCACGCAGCGCGCTGAAATTGCTTTCCTGGAGGCCTGAGGGCAGGACGATGTCGAGAGTGACGCTGCCTATGAAGGAATACAAGCCGTTAAGGCCGTCAGCGCCGAGGCGGAAGCTCTGCTTGAGGGGAACGGCGAAGGACCCGCCGCCATTCAAGGTGAAGACAGCCTCGTTCCCGGAAGAAGTGTCCACCCCGGCGAAGATGCCGCCGGCCATCGAAGAACCGGAGGCATCCACCAGTTTGTTCCAGGTGGTGCCGCCGTCGTACGAGATGTACCAGTATCCTTCCTCGATCTTTAACTGGGGAGTATTGCCGTCCGCACCCGGCGCGCCGTCCTTACCGGATGCGGGTATCATGTTCCCGTCGGCCATTATCCATTCGCCGTTGAGCGTCCAGTAGTAAAGGCCGTCGATGTATTTGGCGGCTCCCACCACGGGAGTATTGCCGGGAGCTCCGTCAGCGCCGTTGTAAATGGTTATCTTGCCGCCTTTGGCAAAAATTATGGTGTACCCTACCACCTTCCCGTTTTCCTCCACAGGCGTGCAGCCTTCGATGAAATCGGCGCTGAGGAGTGTCTTGAGCGTGGCTATGTCCGAATTCATCTGGGAGCATAAGCTCTCGAGCCGGCCGATCCGGTCCGCGTGATCGTCCAGGATAGTACGTATTTCCGTGTCGTCGTACTTGCAGGAAGAGACAAGCGCCGCCAGGATGATCAGGATGGGTGCGGTCCTTTTGAGCATTTCTGATTTCATATGCTACAAAGATAGAATAAGATTTCGGATTTTGCTATCTTTGCATGAATATGAAAGTAGGCCTATTCATTGACACATGGTACCCCATGGTGGACGGCGTAATCAAGGTCGTTGACAATTATGCCCGCCGCCTGGTCAATTACTGCGATGTGGTCGTATTCTGCCCCGAGGTTTCGGGATACGACAAGGAAATGGACGAAGCCCTTCCCTATGAGCTGGTGCGCTGCGGGTCCATACCTGTGATGGGACTGGATTATTCCCTTCCTACGGCGATGCTCGATCCCGCCTTCGACAAAGAACTGCTGCAGAGCAAGATTGACATCGTCCACATCCATTCGCCATTCACCGTCGGCATAGCAGGTGTCGTTTTCGCGAAAACCCACAACAAACCCGTCGTGGCCACGCTTCATTCCCAGTACAAGCAAGACTTCGAAAAGCCCCTGAAGAGCAAGCTTTTCATAGATATAGCCATGTCCGGGATCATGCGTGTCTTCAACGCCTGCAATGAATGCTGGGCGGTAAACGACGGCATCAGGGACCTCTACATAAACGAATACGGGCTTACTGCCCCCTGCAAGGTAAGGCTCAACGCCACCGACCACAAGCCTGTCGCAGACAAAGCCGCCGCAGCCGAACTGGTAAACTCAACCTACGGCATCCCGCCCAAAGTCGAAGTCTTCTTGTTCGTCGGACGCATAAACTTCATCAAGAACATAGATTTCACCGTACGGTCCCTCGCAGTCGCCAAGAAAAAGGGCCTCCGCAATTTCAGGATGCTTTTTGTCGGGAAGGGCCAGGATGAGGACAGGCTTGCCTCCCTCGTGCGTGAGCAGGGACTGGAAAGAGAGGTGGTGATATGCGGGCTGGTAAAGGAGCGTCCCATGCTTGAAGCCCTATTTTCCCGGGCAAAGCTTTTCCTGTTCCCATCCTTATACGACGCCAATTCCCTGGTACAGATCGAGGCTGCCTGCCAGGGTACGCCCACCCTTTTCCTCAGGGGCGCGCGAACCGCCGCCACCATCCTTGAAGACGTGGACGGATATATTTCCGATCCTTCCGAGGAGTGCTATGCCGACAAGATCATGTCCATCCTGTCGGATGCGGATGGATATGAGAGGGTGTCTGAAGCAGCGCGCAAAAACCTCTATATCAATTGGGACGATGTGGTGAGCGATGTCTATAAGGACTATCAGTCCTTCATAGATATCTAGAAAGTTCCAGCGCGATATCCTCGTCGGCATCCTGGTTGATGGCACAGTCCTCCGGAGTACCTCCGTCGGAAATTGGCAAACTACCGCAAATGTCTGCGCCCAACACCCTCCTTCCCTTCAAGAGCATAGCAAGGATTTCGCCGAAGATTGGCATGGTAAGGGAACCCTGTCCCCAGTTGGTCCTGGCGAAACACGGGCAGAAAACATCCTTGTCGACCGAAACATAGACCGGCCTGTCTCCTTCGACAGGGACGACAGTATCCCCTTCGCAGAACACCCTGACCCTTCCGGGGAAACCTCCGGTCTCTTCCTTGAGGGAAGGGTCGATTCCTACTATGGTCACATTTCCCAGACGGCTGTTTCCTTCCAGCATGTCCCTCACCCAGCCGCCGCAGCTCAATATCCCGCCGAAGGCAGGTTCCTGCATGTCGGGATGGTGGTCGAAAAGCAGGAGGTCGAAAGGCTCCGGTATGAAATCGCAGATGATCTTGGTGATGTAGTGGAAGTCGCCGCTTCCAAGATAATGCAGTCCGCCAAAACATCCGTCCACCATTCCAGCTATGATATCTGCCGCTTCCGGGGAACAGTATCGCCTGCTCCCCTCGATGAGGGAACAATCTATCTGAAGGATTTCCATCACTTCACAAGGCAGCTGTCCATTCCTTCGGTAATGGCTTTCTCGTCCATATCCTGTCCGATGAACACAATCTTCTGCATGCGGTCCCCATAGACGGGGTCCCAGTCCCGGCTGAGGTTCTTGTCGCGCAACATGAGCTCGGCCAGCTGGTCCTTGGGCATCGTGGCGAACCAGAGCCCTGCGTCCTTTATGGATTTCTGTACGCCGGACTGTTCGAAAAGGTAGCAGTTGTCGGTCTGGTCGGCGAAGTAGCAAAGTCCTTTGGCCCTGATTATGTTCGAGGGCCATTTCCTGGCCACCCACCAGTCGAATTTGTTCATGTCGAGAGGCTCCCGCCGATAATAGACGAAGGTGCCCACGCCGTATTCGTCGGCTTCCCCTTCTTCTTCGTTCTCCAACTCCCCGTCGCCCTCGATCGCCTTGATCCATGCAGCTGAAGTAGCCACCTCGTCAAAATTGAAGCGTCCGGTATGCAGGATCCTGTCCAGCGGCACGTCGCAGAAGTCACAAGTGATTATTCCGGCTCCCGGGTTCAGGTTCCTTATCACCGATTCGACACGGGCCAGTTCCGCGGGACGCACTTCGGACGCCTTGTTCAGAAGAACTATGTTGCAGAACTCGATTTGCTGTATCACAAGGCTTTCCAGGTCTTCCTCGTCGAAATTCCGAAGGGGTAGCGTGTCGCCGCAGCTGAATTCGCTCTGCATGCGAAGCGCGTCCACGACCGTCACGATGCAGTCGAGTTTGGCATACGTCGTGCCGTCGTTGTATTTCGGCCCCAGCGAGGGAATGGAGCAGATAGTCTGCGCGATGGGGGCGGGTTCGCATATGCCGCTGGCTTCTATCACGATGTAATCGAACCTTTTCTGGCGGGTTATTTCGTTGAGCTGTTCCACAAGGTCCATCTTGAGGGTGCAGCATATGCAGCCGTTCTGGAGGGCTACGAGGGATTCTTCCTTCCTGCCCACCATCCCGCCTTTCTCGATGAGGGATGCGTCGATGTTGACCGTTCCGAGGTCATTCACTATCACGGCGAACTTTATTCCTTTTTCGTTTGAGAGGATACGGTTCACAAGGGTTGTCTTGCCGCTGCCGAGGTATCCGGTGAGCAGCAGGACGGGGGTTTCGATGATGTTGTCTGTCATTTTATAAGTAAAAGTCTAACCCAGCCACTGGAAAGCCTCCGAAGAGCCGGTGACCCAAATGGTATCACCTTCATCGAATATGAACTCCGCGGTGGGGTTTGAAATGTATCTATCTTCGCGACGGATGCTGATAACTATGCATCCGTGCTCACGCAATCCGCTGTTTTTGAGCATCTTGCCCACTATCGGGCTGTTTGGTCCAAGCTCAAGGGAATGGAGCTTGAGGTCGGGGTCGGGAAGGGTCGCGACAGGCTTTGCCGGTGCATTCCTGCGGGCGTTCTCCTTCTCGTTGAGGTTGCTGAGGAACCTGCGCTCTATGGCATCGTAGCGCCGGAAATAGTAACGTGCAATGACCATCAGCACCACGCCGGCAAGGAGGATGACCACGACTACCCAGCCAGCCAGTTCGACATACTGGCCAAGGGCGGCCAGGATGAATCCCAAAGCGATGAAGATACGCCCCAGCGTCAGCCCGAAGATGGGCCATATGTTGTTGCGCTTTTCTTCTATCAGCCGCTTTGCGGAATCGTTGATGGAGCCGGAACTGACAGCGAGGCCGTATAGGATCGGGGCCATTACCGCCAATGTCACGCCCATTGCGATGAGGTTGCGCCAAGTCTCCTTCATTTCGGGCAACACCCTCCCCAGAAATGGTTTGAGGAAGGATTCCCCGGCAATCAGGATAGCGATGAGGATGACCCCGTACAAGCCTATCCTCAAGAAATAGGCCTTCAGCAGACGGCTCCATTCGCTTTTTTCAGCGGCACTCGACGCGGAGGCCTCCTTGGGCTGGTCGATGCGTTGCAGGATCGTCAGCGGGAGTTTCTTCCGGAGCCAGGCATATACCGGATCCGCGAGCTTGATGGTGTATGGAGTGGTGAAGATCGTTATGACCGACACCGTGATTATCACCGGATATATGAAACCCCTCATGACTCCGAGGCTCACTCCCACACCGGCAATGATGAAGCCGAATTCACCGAGCTGGGCAAGGCTGAAGCCGGTATGGACGG
>CAJOQW010000148.1 GCA_905236955.1 uncultured Bacteroidales bacterium | reverse complement strand
GCCTTGTAGCCCTTGAGGCTGAATACCAGTGCCCCGAAATCGGACTTGGTAATGTAGGTGGCGCGGACCAGGTCGTCGCGTTTCACGCTGAATGACAATATCTTGGAGCCGAGAAGCCTTCTGGAAGTGACGGTGACCGGCTCGAAGTTTTCTCCGGGATACAGGGCGGCAAGGCAGCCGTCAATCTGCATTTCGGACAGTCTCGGCTTCTTGTAGAAAGCCTTCAGCTCATTCATCTTCTCCACGGCCTCTTCCAGCGAGTCGCCAAGCGGGATGAATAGTTCATACACCGGGTCGAACTGGAGCTGGAGCAGGTCTGTGCCGATGCCAAGATGGCCGACCGACAGCCAGTAAGTGCCGGTGTCATTCATCTTGAACACTTCCAGCGAAGCAGTTTCGAATCCTCCTAATTCGGTTTCCAAAGTGGTAAGTTCAAGCCTCTGGGAAGCTTTTTCCAGAACCTGGGCAGAAGCGGTTGTGCAAACTGCGGCAAGTACGAGGATGGTAAAGATTTTTTTCATAATGGTTCTGTGTTATTTGATGAATTATCAGATTATGCTTCGTCAAAGGACAAATATACGAAAAAAATATTGTACAAAAACTACTGACTTTCCGTGACGGGCAGGAGCACCCTCGCTATTACCGGTGGATTCCATTGTAGTATTTGGCGAAGTTGTACATCCGTTCCAGTTTGGACACCTGGGGTTTCGCAGCCTCCTCAAGAACGGGATCGGCTACTTGAAGCATATCGGTCAGGGACGCGTGAACCTCTTCCGGTTTGCCGTCCATATGGAAGCGGATCCGGGAGCCGGAATCGGACACGGTAAGGGTTACGCGTGCGCCCATTACCAGTGGCAGGTTGGCGGTATCGTGCCCCGCGGGGAAACCGCAGCAAACGGGAATCCCGTAGTCGTCCAAATAGGAACAAAGCAGCTGTTCTACGTTTTCGAATTCAAGATTGGCCTCGCAGTCGGTAAACTCACCAAGGATCACACCCTTGCAGCGATCGAAAACACCGTTCAGGATGAGCGTGTTCATGAGGCGGTCAATGTGGCTCATATTCTCTTCCACTTCCTCGATAAAGAGAATGAAACCCTCCCCCGCCGTAGCATCAGCCCAGGTGCCAAGAATGGGCGAGAAGGTGCAGAGATTGCCACCGACAAGGATACCGCTGGCCATCCCGGGGATGTTTTGGGGATGAGGATCCACCGTATATTCCGGGACGGAGCCCATGAGGATGTCTCGCATAAGGGTCGATGAATGGTCCTGCCCCAGATTCTTCAGCAGGGAACAGCCCATTGCTCCGTGGATACTCATCACACCTGAACGGGTTTCCATCTCCAAAAGAGTGGTGATGTCACTATAGCCGATGAGCCATTTGGGATGGGCCCTGAAATCTTCCTGATTCATCAGGTCCACAAAGCGGATGGTCCCATAGCCGCCCCGGTTACACAGGATGGCCTTGACGGATGGGTCCTGCAGCGCCCAGCGAAGGTCTTCTACGCGTTCTTCCGGCGTTCCGGCATATTTCCCACGATAAAGCTTGTCCACATTGGGGCCAACCACTGGCTCGAAGCCCCAGGCGCGGATGATGGCTGCTGCACTGTCGATATTCTCCCGGGGCGTGTTAAACGAAGGAGAGAGCAGCGCTATCTTGTCTCCGGGGATAAGGAATGCCGGGGCCGAACACTCAAAGGAGCCTTCTTGGACCGGGAAGGTTTCCCTGCTGCAGCCAACCAGAATGGCCAGGAAGGAGACGATGGATAATAACAATCTGTTTTTCATATGTCGTACAAAGATAATGAATCCATTCTCTATTCCAGTATCATTTCGTAAACCTGTCGGCGCAAAGTAACACAATTTGGATGCCGATGAGTTTATTTGTATAATTGTATCAGGAAAACGCGACACCGGACAATGAAATACTTGGTTCACTTTGCCCGTTGCATCTGCATCCTGCTCATCTGCGGGCTGTTGGCCGGGTGCGGCTATCGGGCCCCGATGTACAAGACCGTAGTAACGGAGGATCCGGACACCTATTCGAGCGTTCGCGGAGAGTATCGGGAACTGGCCGCCCTTCTGGCATCCGACACGGGGATGCCGCCCACGGACAGCAATACGCTGAGCGTCCTTCCGGAGGCCAGGCAAAAATTCAATCTGCTGCTGGATGACCTTCGGAGAGCGGAGGAATCGGTGTATATCGAGTATTACCGCGTCCGCCTGGATTCCATAGGCACTGCGGTTACGGATATCCTGAAGGACAAGGCGCATTCCGGCAACGCTGGAAGACGTGCGCCGCTGGTGTGTGTTGCGCAAGCTTCGCAATTGGCTTGCCCGCGCCCTGGTCGGGGGGATTTCATAAGGCGGCCGTCCCGACGAGATTTGCTCAGGCGCAGGGCGCCTTCGCATTTCTCGATGTGACCGTGAGCAATCAACAAAAAAGTGCCGCATGGAAGTGCGGCACCTTTTGCAATGTCTGTTCAGCCTATCGGGCCTGTACCGGACG
>CAJOQW010000147.1 GCA_905236955.1 uncultured Bacteroidales bacterium | reverse complement strand
TTTCCCGCTTTTCGGCATCGAGTTCATCTCCCTTAATGTCGAAGACCAGGCCGCGGGAGTGAGGGTGAACGACCCCAACAATCCGGGACGCACCTATCTCAGCGGCAAGGGCCTTGCCTATCCCGTGACATTCGGGGGGGAAGAGGCCGCGCAACTCGCCGCAGTAAAGGCCGAGTCCAATGCCCAGGTGGGCAGGATGTGCGAAAAGCTCAATGTCCTGCTCGGTACCGTCAAGGCCGGTTTCAACATCTCCTTCCAGGAGGTGCAAATGGAACTCACCCGCGGCTCGGTGCGTGAGCGCCATCTGGCCAAGGCCCTCCGCCTTGCTGTCGAGGGCCACGTTCCGCAGGCGGAGAGGGCAACCTTCTATGCAAGGGTGTTCGGAGGGAAGGAACCCAAGAGCTCCCTTTCCGATGCCGCCGCTCTCGAGAACGAGATACGCAGCAAGCTCCTCAAGTCGGGAGGTGCCGCTTTCGTTCCCGAGGATCCCAAGGCATTCCTGCCTTTCTCTACCGTCCAGCGCATCATCGAGGCGGCGGGCGGCATCCCCACCTATCCCTTCCTGGCGGATAATGCCAAAGGCGAATTCACCGACTTCGAGGAAGACTTGCAGAAGTGCGCCGACACCCTGAAGAAGCGCGGTATCCGTTCCTGCGAGTTCATAACCACCCGCAACACCACCAAGGTACTGGAAGACTATGCGGGTTACCTGCAGGATGAAGGCTTTACCGTCACCTTCGGCTCGGAGCACAATACTCCCGCCATGGAACCGATAAGGCTCCGTACCCGCGACTCCGAAGACCTCAGCGGAAAGTTGAAGGCTATTAATTACAGGGGCGCATGCCTCGTCGCCGCCCACCAGAACGGTCTCGATTCGGTCGAAGCCGGCGATGAAATCATTTCAAAAGCTATAGGCAAATGAAAGAAATAGAAGCACTTATAGAAATCTCCCGCAAATATGGCGCAGACCCTGCGATGGTCATCGCCGGAGGCGGGAACACCTCTTTCAAGACGGCGGAGAAACTATGGGTGAAAGCCAGCGGCCATGCCCTGGCCACCATAGACGAGAACGGTTTCGCCGTGCTCGACCGTTCCCGCCTCAATATGATGGGAGAAAAGAAATATAGCTCCGACACTGCGGAACGCGAAGAGCAGGTGAAGGAAGACCTTGCCGCCGCATGCATTACCAAAGGGCGCCGTCCTTCGGTAGAGACATCCCTCCACAACTGTCTGGATGCCGCTTTCGTGGTGCACCTGCATCCCACCGCGGTAAACGGGCTCATGTGCTCGGTGGATGCCGCAGCAAAATGTGCGGAGTTGTTCCCGGACGCCTTGTACATTCCATACACCGACCCGGGCTACACCCTTTTCAAGAAGGTATATGACAAGGTGAATGCATGGAAGAAGGAACACGGAAAAGAGCCTTCCGTCATCTTCCTGCAGAACCACGGAATCTTTGTGGCCGCCGACTCAGCAAGCGGGATCGAGCGCATATACTGCGATGTCATGCACCGGCTGTCTGCAGCCGAAGGAAAGCTCCCGGAAGGGGATGTGCCCGTCTGCGGTTACCTCACCGAAACGGTTCCTGCCATCAGGGCCATCCTCAGCCGCAGCGGCAGGGGTCTCAAGACCGTGAAAGTCACCAACAATGCGCTGGTGTCAGCATTCACCTCCTCGAGGCAGGATGCCGCACACGTGCTCAAGCCCTTCACCCCGGACGGGATAGTTTACTGCAAAAGTGAATTCATCTATATAGACGGCAAGGACCCCGAAAGCATCGTGGCCCGGGCCGAAAAGAAGATCGAAGCTTATGTGGAAAGGCGTGGCCATACTCCCAAGGTGCTGTTGATTGGCGGAATAGGCCTGTTGGCCGTAGGAGACGACGCCAGGCAGGCCCAAACCATCACCGACGTCTTCACCGACGCCATGAAGGTGGCATGGTATGCCCGCAGCTTCGGCGGCGAACATCCCATGACGGCCCGCCAGATAGACTTCATCGACAACTGGGAGGTGGAGAATTACCGCCGCAAGGTGGGGAATGTCCGTCCTGCCGGCCGTGTCCACGGAAGGAGCATCATCGTCACCGGTGCCGCCCAGGGCTTCGGCGAAGGCATAGCGCGCAATCTGCTCGCGGAAGGAGCCAACATCGTCGTGGCCGACCTCAACGAAGCGACGGGCGAAGAGACCGTGGCACGGTTCAACGCCACGGCAGGAGCCAACAAGGCGATCTTCGTGAAGACGAATGTGGCCGACCTCGAAAGCCTCGCCGGCCTGATGAAGGCCACCGTCGGGGAATTCGGCGGAATCGACGCCTTCGTGTCCAACGCGGGCGTGCTGCGTGCCGGGAGCCTCGAGGAGATGACCGAGAAGAATTTCGACTTCGTCACCACCATCGACTACAAGGGCTACTTCCTCTGCGCGAAGCAGGTTTCCGCCGTAATGAAGGTGCAGACCGCACACGACCCGGAATTCTTCGCCGACATAGTCCAGATCAATTCCAAGTCCGGTCTCGTGGGCTCCAACAAGAACTTCGCCTATGCCGGAGCCAAGTTCGGCGGAATAGGGCTCACCCAGAGCTTCGCCCTCGAACTCGCTCCCTACCGCATCAAGGTGAACTCCATCTGCCCGGGCAATTTCCTCGACGGCCCGCTTTGGAGCAATCCCGTCAACGGACTCTTCCTGCAGTACCTGCAGGCGGGCAAGGTGCCCGGTGCAAAGACGGTGGAAGACGTCCGTGAATACTATCTCAGCAAGGTGCCCATGCACAAGGGCTGCAATCCCGAAGATGTCACCAAGGCCATCCTGTACGTGATCGACCAGACCGGCGAGACCGGACAGGCCATCCCCGTCACCGGAGGCCAGGTCATGCTTGCATAATCATTAACAATCGACGATATGAAAACAAAAGCTGTCCGTCTTTACGGAAAAGAGGACCTGCGGCTCGAGGAGTTCGAACTTCCCGCCTTGAAGGAGGATGAGATACTCGCCAAGGTCATAAGCGACGACATCTGCATGTCTTCCTACAAGTCCTCCCACCAGGGGGCCGACCACAAGCGGGTCCCTGACGACGTGGCTGAGAATCCGACTATCATCGGCCATGAGTTCGCAGGCGTCATAGTGGAGGTTGGCAGGAAATGGCAGGACCGGTTCAAGCCGGGCCAGAAGTTCTCCATCCAACCCGCGATAAATTATCCCGGCGGCCCCGTGGGCATCCATTCGGCCCCGGGCTATTCTTACAAGTACTGCGGGGGTGATGCCACTTATGTCATAATCCCGAACGAGGTGATGGAGCAGAACTGCCTTTTCCCATATTATGGCACGGCCTTCTATCCCGCTTCCCTCAGCGAACCTATAAGCTGCGTGATAGGCGCCCTGCATGCGCATTATCACACCACCCCGGGCTCCTATGAGCATAAGATGGAGATAAAGGAAGGTGGAAAGATGGCCCTTCTCGCCGGCGTGGGCCCGATGGGTCTTGCCATGATAAACTATGTGCTGCACCGGGAGGGACCGGTTCCGTCGCTCTTCGTCGTAACCGATATCGACCAGAGCCGTCTGGACCGCGCCGAATCCCTTTACACAAAGGAGATGTTCGCCGCACGCGGCATCGATATCCATTACGTGAATACCGGCAGCGGAGACCCGGTCGGAACCCTTCGCGCCCTCTCCGGAGGCACCGGATACGACGACGTGGTGGTGATGGCACCCGTGCCGGCTGTCGTCGAGCAGGCCGATGCCATCCTTGGCTTCGACGGTTGCCTCGATTTCTTCTCCGGTCCCAAGAGCCCCGATTTCAGCGCGAAATTCAATTTCTACAACGTGCACTATGAGGCTCACCATATCGTGGGGACCAGCGGCGGCAATTCAGACGACATGAAGGAAGCTATCTACCTCATGGGCAAGGGAATGGACCCCGCTGGCCTCATTACCCACATCGGGGGTCTCAATACCGTGATTGACACCACCTTGAACCTTCCCGACATCAAGGGTGGCAAGAAGATGGTCTATACCCAGCTCACCATGCCTCTCACCGCCATCGCGGACTTCGCCGGGATAGGAAAGACAAAGCCGGTCTATGCTGAACTCGACCGCATTTGCAAGGCCCATCACGGGCTCTGGAACCCGGAAGCCGAGGCCTATCTGCTGGCACATCCGGACGAATTGTAGCCGCGTATGAAGATACTCTTCGCCCATGGACTGGCCTCCTCCGGCAGATACAAGATGGCGGATTCGCTCCGCATCCTTCTCAAGCCTGCAGAAGTGCTGTCTCCGGACCTCCCCATAAGGCCCGCAGAAGCCCTGGCCATGCTCGAAGACATCTGTACCATGGAAGAGCCCGACCTCGTGGTCGGGCTTTCTCTGGGAGGCTTCCTGTCGCAGAAACTCAGGGGCAGGAAAAAGCTTCTTGTGAACCCGGATTTCCACCCTTCGGATCTTCTCAGTACCATGTATGGCGAACAAGCGTACCTTTCACCTCGTTCGGACGGCGCCGTCTCTTTCATGGTGGACGAGGCCTTGTGCGAGGAGTACCGGAAGATGGAGGAAGGTCAGTTCCTCAGTCTCGGACCGGAGGAAATCGCCCTTACCACAGGGCTGTTCGCAGATTCCGACGAACTCGTGCACTGCGGCCCCGAATTCGAGGAGCATTACCCCGGACGCATGACGATATATCCTGGCGGACACCTTCCAGATTATCCGCAGATAAAG
>CAJOQW010000146.1 GCA_905236955.1 uncultured Bacteroidales bacterium | reverse complement strand
GTGCCCAGTACCAGAACGAACGAAATGGCAGCCCTTCTGAAGAGCTGGAACAATTTGTTCATGTGTCTTGAAATTTGGTTGATAATAAATTGGTATTTTGCATCAAATGGCTTTCATTTCCTTTTAAATGTGACAAAGATAATAAATATTCGAAACAATTATACTCAAAACGAAAAAAAGGTGGCGGCCCATGCGGGTCGCCACACTTTCATTGCGGCTTGATCCGGTGGATCAATATTTCGGGCTCCTCAGGGGCTGGTTCTCAGGTGTCTGCACCAGCTTGGGATTGGAGTCAAGGTCGGTCTTCGGAATCTTCCAGAGGAAGTTCTTCTTGGGGATGAACTGCATTTCATAAGTGAAACGGAGCCTGCGGGTCGAGTTCGGGGAATCGGTAATCAGCTCGCCCTTCGCATAATCCTGGTGGTACTGGTGGATGTAAGGCTCAACCCTGTCGCCAAGCACTCCCTTGCGGAGCTCGGTGAAGTAGTTCTTAGCTTCCCCGCTGCTCTCCCACAGCCTTTCCTGAATGATGGCATTATCCATTTCGAGCTGGCCCATCGCAGCGAGTGCGGGAAGGCCTGCACGGGTATGCACCATGTTCAGCTGCGCCAGGCCGTCGCCGGCCTTCAGCAGGTTGGCGGCCTCGGCATAGTTAAGGAGAACGTCCGCATAACGGATCAGGGTGTAGTTGCACCCAGGACGCGTGTTGTTGACAGCCGCCATGTCGGTGTCGTTGTCGATTGTCTTGGCGCAGAGGAGATTATGGTAGGCATAGCCTTCCGGCATCCAGTACGGATAGTTGTTGTTCGTGTTCTTCGATGCGTCGAACGTACCGAAACTTTCATCCACCCTGAAGAGTTCCGCGTCGTGGTCGTAGACATAGTGGCGCAGATTACCGCTCACCTTGCAGTAGAAGTCCTCGAGCACCGCACCGCGCCTGGTGTCGGACGGGTCGTACGTCTCGAAGAAATAGTTCGTCACGCCGCAGCGGTTGTAGTAGGTGCCGCACAGGATGTCGCCTTTCGAATTGGTCATCGAGGTGTTGTTGCCGATGCCGCAGTCCACGCCGGCGCCCCAACCCTGTCCGTCCGCATTCGCGAACTGGATGTCGAACACCGACTCCTGGCCGTTCTTGTTCTTGTTGAAGTAGTAGAAATTGTCCAGGTAATTCCCGTAAAGCGAATACACTCCGCTGTCGATCACCTTCTTGCTGTATTCCAGCGACTTCTGGAGCTCGGAGGCGTTGCCCCCGCGCTCGTTGTCCCCGCTCTGCACCGTCGCCTTGTAAAGGTAGGCGTCGCCGAGGGCCGCCCAGCACGCACCCTGGCTTACACGCCAGACGTCATACCCGCTTGTTCCCTTCTGGGGGAGAAGGCCGGCGGCCTCCTCGAAGTCGGCGAAGACGCGCTCCCATACCTTCTCCGCTGGTTCCCTCTCCATCTCCAGGCCGTCCGCCGTCTGGGTGTAGCCAGTCGGGATGGGGCAGTCGCCGTAGATGCGCACCAGGGTGTAGTAGGCGTAGCCGCGCAGGAAAAGGGCCTGGCCGCGCATACGGTCCTTCACCGTCTGCGAAAGGTCACCGCCGTTCTCTTCGAGGCGCCCTATCACTATGTTCGCGTCGTTGATCGCGATGTACGAACGCGACCAGGTGTTGGCCATGGTACGTGCGATGTTGTTGATATCCTCCTCCCAGAGGTTGGTGACGTCCAGAAGGGGCTGCTCCTTGCGGTAGTTGGGCTCGAAGTCCTCCGTCAGGAGGTTCAGGCGGAAAAAGGTCCCGCGCTGGTCCGAGAAGATGCGCCCGAAATAGTGGTATGCGTTGTTAAGCGCCGCGTCGAAGTCGGCCTCGGTCTTGTAGAACGAATTCGGGTCGATGAAGGTGTAGGCCGTCTCATCGAGGTTCGTGCAAGAATTCGCGAAGGACAGGCCGCTGACGGCGATGGCCGCCGCGACCGCCGCTTTTGCTATCTTGGATATTATTGTTTTCATGGTTTGTTCTCCTCTTTTTTAGAATTTGGCACTTACTCCGAGAAGGACCGTCTTCGCCCACGGGTTAGAGACGTCGCCGTTCTCCGGGTTGTAACCCCGGTTCTTGTCCGTCGTGAGCGTGAAGAAGTTCTGAAGGTTCAGGTTCACTGCCAGGCCCTTGATTGCCTTGGTCCTGATGAGGTTGGAGAAATCGTAGCCGAGCTGTACGTTACGCAGCACGAAATACCACCAGTCGCCGTTCGAGCGCTGGCTCAGGTAGCCGTTGAAGCCGCGGCGCGCAGTAGTGCCGTTCGGGTTCTTCTCGCTCCACATCGCATGGTAACCCTCCGTGGTGGGGATGTAGTTGTTGCCAGCTATCACGTTGTCCGCGTTGAACACGTAGTTGCCCGTGTTCGCGTAGGAGCCCAGGCCGATAGCCGAGGAGGCGCGGTCCTCATCACCGATGATGGACGCATAGTCCCAGGCGCCCTGGCCATAGACGCTGAAGGTCAGGCCCTTCCAGGCAACGTTGAAATTCAGGCCGTAGTAGTACTTGGGCTCCGTCGAGCCGATGCAGATATAGTCGTCCGTGTTGATGGAGCCGTCGCCGTTGAGGTCCTCGTAGACCTCGTCGCCGAGCTGCACGCTCGTAACGTACGCCGGTACGGCGTTAGCGCCCGTATACTTGCCCTCTGCCTTCATCTTGGCATAGAAATCGGTCATGTCCTTGACGTAGGCGTCGAGTTCGCTCTGGTTGTGGATGACTCCCATGGAGTGACGGGTCCACACGCCGTTCACCGGCTTACCCACCTCGAGGATATTGGCTATACCGGTATTGCCTGAAGTCACCTGCTGGCGCGTCACCTCGTGCTCCCCTTCGCCGTAGAGCTTCATCACGCGGTTGTTGTTCGTGGTGAAGTTGACCGACGCGTCAATGAGGAGGTCGCGCGTGCGCACGATGTCGCCGCTCAGCGTCAGCTCGATTCCCCGGTTGCCCACGACGCCGATGTTGCTGAGCATACTGGTGAAGCCCGACGTCGACGGGATGGGTACGTCATACAGCAGGTCGTTCGTCGTACGGTCGTACCAGTCGAAGATGACGTTCATCCTGTTCCACAGCTGAAGGTCGAAGCCGAGGTTGATTTGCGTGGTCTTCTCCCACTTCAGGTCCGAGTTGCCAAGCGTTTCACCGTAGCCCGCGAGGTAATTGACACCGTCGTTATAGCTGTAGCCGCTGCTCGTCGAAAGCCGCGAGAGGGACTTGTAGTTGCCTATCTCCTGGTTGCCGGTTATACCCCAGCTCCCGCGGATCTTGAGGTCGGTGATGACGGCGCTGTCGCGCAGGAAATCCTCCTGGGTCGGACGCCACGCCACGCCCACCGACGGGAAGAGGCCCCACTTGTTGTTCTTCCCGAAACGCGAGGAACCGTCGTAACGAGCCGTCGCCGTGAGGATGTACTTGTCAGCGTAAGAGTAGTTCACGCGCCCCGTGAACGAGATGAGCTTGTTCCCGTAGCGGTCGCTGCTGTGGCTGTAGACATCCGGCTCCTTGCCTCCGATGCTCCACACCTGCAGGATGTCGTTGTCGCTCGATGCGCCGAGGGACGTGTCCTGGTAGTCATAGTCCTGGTAAGAATACACACCGGTCGCCGTGAAACGGTGGACGTCCCACTGGTTCTGGTACGTCAGGATGTTGTCCAGCACGCGGCTCGTCGCCCTGGACCAGCTGTGAGACCCCGAGCCGATGGAGTTCTTTACCACGTTCCCCGGAGACTGCGACGAGGTCCACGAGTAGCCGCGGTTGTTGCGCACGTCGTATCCGAAAGAGAGACGGTAGGTGAGGTGCTTCAGGAGCTGGGCCTCGCCGTAGAAGTTGCCAAGGAAACGGTTCGAGTTGTTCCAGCTCGTGACCGCCTCCACCTGCATCACCGGGTTGAACACCGCAGCGCCCGTGAGGATGTTGTAGCTCCCGTCAGGGTTGCGCACCGGCTGGTTCGGGAAGCCCATGCGGCCAACCTCGCCCAGCGCGTTGTCCACGCCCCTGTCCTGGTGGCCGTTCGTGAACTGCACGCTCGAACCCACGGTGAGCCAGCTGTTGAACTTGTGCGTCAGGTTGCTGTGGAACGAATAACGCTTGTAGCCCTGGTCAAGGATAAGGCCGTCCTGGTTGAAGTAGCCGCCCGACAGCATGTAGCTGGTAGAGCCGCTGTGGCCGTCGAACGCCACGTTGTAGTCCTGCGTCAGCGCGTGGTGCGCGATGACTTCCTTCTGCCAGTCCGTCCACACGCCGTTAGCGGGGGCGCTGCCGCCGAAATAGTCGAGGTATTCCTGACCCGTCAGCAGGTGCATCAGGCGGTCGCGGAACTGGATGCCGTTGTTGATGTTCACCGTGAGGTTCTTGCTCTCCTTGCGGCCCTGCCTCGTCGTGATCATCACCACGCCGTTGGCGCCGCGCGACCCATAGATCGCCGTCGAGGACGCGTCCTTCAGGATCTCCATGCTCTCGATGTCCGACGCCTGGATGTCGTTAAGGTCGCCGTCGGACAGCGGGAAGCCGTCCACAACGTAAAGGGGAGCCGAGCTCGATGTGATGGTGCCCGTTCCGCGGATGCGGATGCCCGGTGACGAGCCGGGCTTGTTGTTCGTGAATACCGCGACGCCCGCGGACTTGCCCTGAAGCGCGGTGATCGGGTTAGGAACGACCGCGGCGACCAGGTCCTCGGTCTTCAGCGAGGTCGACGATCCCGTAAGGTCGGACCTGCGCATGGTACCGTAACCCACGACTACCGTCTCTTCCAGCATCTCGGTGTCCACCGAGAGGATGATGTTGATGCTGCTGCGGCCGCCCACCGGGACGGACTGGCTCACATAGCCCATGCAGGTGACATCGAGCATGCCGCCTGCGGGCACGTTGATGGAGTAGGATCCGTCGAGGTTCGACATCGCATACACCGTGTTGCTTCCCTGCAGCTGGACGATGGCTCCGGAGACTCCCTCTCCGGTGGCTCCGTCAGTGATTGTGCCGCTTACCGTCACGTTCTGGGCGTGGACTGCTACTGCGCCCAGTACCAGAAGCAACGAAACGGCAGCCCTTCTGAAGAGCTGTAACATTTTGTTCATGTGTCTTGTGATTTGGTTAATAAAAATAGGATGATTGGTAGGTATTATGTGATTTCGTTTTGTTTCTTTTCATTGCAAATGCAAAAATAGAAAAAAATAAATAAAAACAAACATTGATTTCAAAAACTCGTGACCACCTTGGTGACAATACCCATAAAATGAAAATCTTTACTTAAATTTGGCATATGAAACAGCATATCCTCCGCTTCATCCTGGTTTTGATTGCTACCGCCCCGCTGGGCGCCCGTGACAAAACCGACCCATTCGTCTTCCCTAAACGCGAAATCGCAAGCCAATACGGAATCACGATGCAGCCCGACAGCACCATCAGATGGATGTCGGACGGCAAAATCGGCCTGTTCGTGCACTGGGGGCTGTACTCCGGCCCTGGATACGGGGAATGGCTCATGGAGAACAAAGGCATTCCTCCGGAAGAGTACCGCAAACTCGCTTATCCCCAGGCAGGGGAAGAATATTTCGACGCAGCCGACTTCGACGCTGGTGAGATAACGGCCCTGGCAAAGCGTCTTGGTGCATGCTATATAACTTTCACTTCGCAGCATCATGACGGTTACGCCCTGTTCGACTCGAAGTATATGAACTCTTTCACTTCGGTGCAGACCCTCAACCGCGATTTCACACGCGAGTTCGTGGATGCCTGCCGGGCCGCCGGACTTCGTGTCGGACTCTACAAAACCCTTATCAACTGGCGATATCCCGGCTACTACGACTGGACGGGCACCGACTGCAAGCGCAACAAGTTCGGTTACACCACAGACCCGTCCCATAAGGAGAACGCCCGCCTGCTCAAGGAAGAACTCTATGCCAACACCCGGCAGCTTGTCACCGAATATGGAAAGATCGACCTCATCTTCTGGGACGGAGGATGGCTGGGACAGACCAGGCACGACGCCGATGCCGCCTTCTTCTGGGAGCCGGGAATGTACCTGGATCCTTCAAACGAGTGGCCGGTGAACCCGTATTTCACTGAAAAAGACGAAAACGGCAGGGCCCTGGGACTCATGGGCATGGTGCGCAAGTACCAGAGGGATGTCGTGACCAACAGCCGTTGCGGTTGGATAGGGGATTTCGGCAACGAAGAGGGCGTAGGCGAGGTTACAGGCCCCATCCGCGACGGCGTGGTTGAAAAATGTTTCGCCATCGCCCCTACTCTGGGACAGACCGACATCCTCCGGCATCCGGCATGGGGATATTCCAAGTCCATGGAAGACCCTTCACTGGTAATGCCGCTCGAGGACATGAAGCGCATCTTCGCCGACTGCATGATGCGCAATATCGTTTACTGCATCAACCTCGGACCCGACCGACACGGTCGTATCCCCGCACCCATAAACGAGCGCCTTTCCGCCCTCGGGGAATGGATTGCAGCAAGATCCGAAGCCGTGTACGGCACTGTCGGAGGCCCCTGGCAGCCCGCCAACGGAAAATACGGTTTCTGCCACAAGGGTAATGTCATATACGTTTGGCTCCAGGCCGGCACAGCATACTCTTCATTCACTCTACCCCAGTTGCGCAAAGGGCTGAAAGTAAAGAACGTGCGTAAAGTCGGCGGCGATGGCCGGGTACGCTTCTCCCAAAGCGGCACCCGTGTACGCCTCAGCGGTCTCGGCATAGACGGGAGCGACATCACAATCCTTGCCGTTGAACTGGACAAGGAAATTTAGGATATGAAGAAGATACTGCTGTTTGCCACAATGCTGACCGCCTTCACCGCGAACGCCGCGGAAGGCTTGCCGGAAGTCACCCCGGCCAATGTCCGGAAATATACCCGCATCTGCCGGGAAAACATCTACAAACTCCAGGAAGGCATGTACCGCCAAGCGGGCCAGGCCATGGCCTATCCCTTCCTTACCCCGGGCAGTTCCCAGTACAACGACGTACTTTGGGATTGGGACTCATGGCTGTGCGACGTAGCCCTCCGGCAGATCCTGCTCGAGAACGGTTCGGAGAAAGACAAGGAAAAAGCGCTCGACTACGAGCGGGGATGCGTACTCAACTCATTGAGCTACGGCGGGATGGACGGCTGGATTCCCATTTGGATAGAGCGCGACGCTCCCTCAAGGGATGTTCAGCTCTCGAGGCGCGACCCATGGAAGAGCAACATGCACAAACCATGTCTGGCGCAACATGCCGCATTCATCACCATGCAAAGCGGAGGAGATGCCGAATGGCTCAGGGAGCAGTTCCATTTCCTTCAGGCTTTCGAGGACAAATACATGAACTGGCACAGGCACAAAGCCACCGGCCTGCTGTATTGGGAAACCGACGAAGCGATAGGGGTGGACACCGACCCGAGCACTTTCTACAGGCCGGACGAAAGTTCCGGGAGCATCTTCCTCAACTGCCTTATGTACAAAGAGTTACTGGCAATGGAATACCTCGCCGGGCAGCTCGGGATGCCGGAAATAGCCCGGCAGTACCGCTCCCAGGCCGCCTCGGTGAAGGCTGCGGTACAGGAGCACTGCTGGGACCCGCGCGACGGATTCTTCTACAGCGTGGACCTGAACCTGAGGCCTGTTGACAAGCCGGCCCTCGACAGCACTGGAATGCGCAAAGGGGATTTCTTCCTGCACGTGGGAGGCCCCCGCAACTACGACTGTCTCATACAACGTTTCAGTGTATGGAGCGGATTCCTGGCCTTGTGGTCCGGGATAGCTTCGGAAGAGCAGGCAAAGGAGATGGTGGAGCGCCAGTACCGCGACGAAAGTTCGTTCAACTGCCCTGCGGGAGTGCGCACCCTATCCCCTCTCGAGAAGATGTACAACCTGAAAGCCAGCGGTAATCCGTCCTCATGGAACGGCCCTGTGTGGATAATAGCCAACTACCTTGTTTTCAGGGGATTGCTGAAGTATGGCTATGAAGAAGACGCCCGTGATCTGGCCAGGAAGACCATAGTCCTGCTTGGACGCGACTTCGAACGCTTCGGGGCCCTTCACGAGTATTACCTTCCGGAGAATGGGGAGCCGGTTCTCAACAAAGGGTTCCAGAACTGGAACCTCCTGGTACTCAACATGGCCGCCTGGCTCGAGGGCAAACCCGTAGTGGAAGAGTTCTAGGGCCCTGGCACACGAAAACATGCGATTTCCCGAAATGAAAGACAGAAAGATGCTAGCAAGCGCCGCGGCGGCCATCCTCCTGGCCGCCTGCCCCAAGGCCGCGATGGCCGACAACCATACCAAAGCCCTCATCTCACAGTACGACATCACCTGGGACAGAGAGAGCAGCGGGCCAGATGCCTCGATGCCGTGCGGGGGCGGCGAACTGGGCCTCAACGTGTGGGTGGAAAACGGCGATGTGCTGTTGTATTTCTCGGACGGCGCCTGGCTCGACGGGAACAACGCCCTGCTCAAGGGCGGAAGGCTGCGGGTGCACCTTGACCCGGATCCTTTCCGTGGCAAGGATTTCCGCCAGACGCTGCATCTCTGGGACGGCCATGTGGAAATATCCGGCGGCGGCACCATGCTGACAGTATGGGCCGATGTGGAAAAGCCCGTATTCCATATAGATATCAATTCCGCAAAGCCCTCTTCCGTAAAGGCGTCCTATGAATCCTGGCGCTATGAAGACCGCCCGATAGGCGACGAGAAGAACACCACTTCATGGAAATGGGTGATGCCGAAGGACGCGGAATTCACCGCGGACATCTTCGAGGTCGATTCCACCTCGCTCACCTTCCGCCACGATAACGGCCCTGAAACGATTTTCGACTATACCGTGAAGGAGCAGGGCCTGGAGGCTTACAAAGACGGCATGTACAACCCTGTCGGGAATCTGGTCTGGGGCGGCATCGTGGATTTCGGGGACATGCGCTACACCGGGACTTCTTCCGGAAAATATATAGACACCCCGTATAAGGCATGGAACTACGAGAGCGGCCCTGCGACTGCCCACAATATAGTCTTTACAGGAGCATGCATCCAAGGCTCAGCCGATGGATGGAAAGAGAATCTTGCAAAAACCAGGGCGGGCATATCCGACCATGCCGACAGGGCCGCCGCAAGGGAATGGTGGCACTCATACTGGAGCCGCAGCTATATTGTCATCGACGGTGCACATCCCGGCTCCGAAGCCTGGAAGATAGGCCGCAACTATCAGCTGTTCAGGTACATGCTCGGCTGCAATGCAAAAGGTTACTGGCCCACGAAGTTCAACGGGGGGCTCTTCACCTTCGACAGCCGCTTCGTGAGGACCACGGGTCCCACCTCCTGCTCTCCCGACTACCGGAACTGGTGCGGGGGGACGATGACGGCCCAGAACCAGAGGCTCGTCTATTTCCCCATGCTCAAGAGCGGCGACTGGGACATGATGCGCCCCCAGTTCGAGTTCTACCGCAGGGCGCTCGGCAACGCCGAACTCCGGAGCAAGGTATATTGGGGTCATGCCGGAGCATGTTTCACCGAGCAGCTCGAAAACTACGGCCTTCCAAATCCGGCCGAATACGGTGCCAAGCGCCCGGAAGGCATGGACCCTGGAATGCAGGACAACCGCTGGCTGGAATATCTTTGGGACACCTCCCTCGAATTCTGCCTTATGGTGCTGGAAACCGACCGCTACTGCGGCGCCGACATAAGTGGATATCTCCCCATGATAGAAAGCTGCCTGACCTTCTTCGAGCAGCATTACAGATATCTCGCCCGGTCGAGGGGAGAAAGTGAACTGGATGCC
>CAJOQW010000145.1 GCA_905236955.1 uncultured Bacteroidales bacterium | reverse complement strand
GGTACAAGTGGGACGGAATACTTTACTGATACTGGATATACACCGGCCTGGGGGTGAGGCCGAGGACTTCTTCGGGTGTGAGCATCCTGTGCGGAGGGTTGCGCAGGTCGTTCTTGTAAAACAGCTTGAACCCGGCGAACTGCACCGGCGCCTTGTAGATGCACTGGCGGTAGGTGTTCTTCTTGAGCGCCGGGGAGCCCCAACCGTCCATATCCATCACTATCTGCACCTCGGGAAGGGGCCTGATAGCAGTGGCATTCGTCACCATGCCCTCCGTAAAGCGGTGGACCACAAGGATTTTAGGAGGCAGATGATATTCCTGCACCAACTTCTGAAGATACTCTGCGCACCAGTTTACCTGCGCGGCATCCAGCGTGCCTATCTTCTTGCCGGGAACCACTCCGTTATGCATGGCGAACTCGGGATCGACGGCCAGATGGACATGGGGGAGTTTGAGGTATTCTTCCAGCACCGGCACCTCTTTCTGCACCGTACTGTGAGCCACCTGTACGTCCAGGAAGACTATGGCATCGCCCATGGCCGCTATGGCCAGGGCGGAATCGATCTGCATGGCTGGCATGCGCATGCGGTACATCTTGTCACGGCCTGGCGAGCCCTGCGCCGTGGAGGCGATGTAATGGATGGCGGGTATGACCGGCATGGAAGGATCTGCCTTTTCCCAGGCGGAGACTTCGCTGCGCAGCATCCGCCAAAGGGTGTCGGGAGCGTATTCCCCGAGCACGCCCATACGCTTGGAATACAGATTCCCATAATAAGCCACGATCCTGTGGTAAGGAAGGATCGCACCCTTATAGGGATAGGGAGCGCCCTTCACCGGCCATCTGCCGGTGGTATCCCCGGCGGCCAGCGAGTCGAGTATAGCGTTGTATTCCAGGGTATCGACGAGCGTAGTCCTGTCGCGTTCACGGGAGTGTTCCGCCCGAATGCTGTCGCGACGGTGCCGCCGCAAAGCGCGGTCTTCCCGAGAAGGGACCTCTTCGGTAACGACATCGGCATACCCGGCCTGGCCCCGCCCCTTGCAGGCGGACACGGCGATGCCGATGGCCAGGAAGGCCAGCATTATATGGAAACCGGCTTTCATTGAGGTTAAACCTCGAGTGCGGAGTCGAACTCGTGAAGGAAGCGGAGGTCGTTCTCGAAATAATGGCGCAGGTCGTTCACCTGCCACTTGAGCATCGCAATGCGCTCTATGCCCATGCCGAAGGCGAAACCGCTGTATTTCTTGCTGTCTATTCCGTTGGCTTCCAGCACGTTGGGATCAACCATGCCGCAACCCAGTATTTCCAGCCAACCCGTACCCTTGCAGATGTTGCAGCCCTTTCCGTGACAGATGTTGCACGATACGTCAACCTCGGACGAAGGCTCGGTGAACGGGAAGAACGAAGGCCTCATGCGGATTTTGGCATCGGCTCCGAACATCTCGCGGGCAAAGAGGAGGATGGCCTGCTTGAGGTCGGCGAAGGTGACGTTCTCGTCGATGTAAAGGCCCTCCACCTGATGGAAGATGCAATGGGCGCGGGCGCTGATGGCCTCGTTGCGGAACACCCTGCCGGGGCAGATGACCCTGATGGGCAGCTGCATGTTCTCCATGGCGCGCACCTGCACGCTCGAAGTATGTGTGCGGAGCAAGATGGGATTGTCGTGGCCGGCACTTACGAAGAAGGTGTCCTGCATGTCCCTTGCAGGGTGGTTCGGGGGGAAATTGAGGGCCTCGAACACGTGCCAGTCGTCCTCGATCTCGGGCCCTTCGGCCACGTCGTAACCGAACTTGCGGAAGATGTCCACTATCTGCTGGCGTACTATGCTCACAGGATGCCTCGAACCCAGCTCGTAGGATGTGCCGGGAAGGGACAAGTCGTCGGCAGGCGCACCGGAGGCAATTTCGTTCCCGGCCACCTCGCGGAGTTCCTCGATCTTGGCCAGGGCTGCCTGCTTGAGTTCGTTCAGCGGGCGTCCGAACTGTTTCTTGTATTCGGGAGCGATGCTGCGGAACTCCTCGAAGAGGGCGGTTATCTCGCCCTTCTTGCCAAGGAAGCGCACGCGGGCCTCTTCCACCTGCTTGAGAGTGTTTGCCTTGAGAGCGTTGAGCTCATCTATGACCTTCTGTATCTGTTCGTTTGTCATTTCTGCTTTTCTCTTTTCTGAGCCCTTTTGTCACGGGCCTTCTTGTCGCGGGAAGCGCCCTGCTTGAGGTACTTCGCCCACTGGTCCTTGTCAAGTATCTTTTCGAATGCCTTGTAGTTCTCTTCCATCCACTTGTCCTGGATGATGGCGTAGAGGTCGGTGTTGCCGACGCGGTTGTTGGACAGCTCCTCGAATTCCTTTGCCATCTCGCCGAAATTGTGGGTGAGGATGGAGTCGGCATAGAATATCTGCCAGTCTTCCAGGTCGAGGGACGAAGCATAGGAATCCACCTGCTTCTGTATGTTTTCATAAAGTTGCTTTTCCCTTTGCTCGGGGGTCATCTGCTGCTGGGCGGATGCGAGCCCCCCTGCCAGGAGGAAAAAGGCCGCGGTAAAAAGCACTTTGATTCTCATAATTTGCAAAGTTAACAAATAATTCGGACAACGTCCTTACCCGAGCACTACATCAAGCACCATCATAAGGGCGAATCCGATACCTGCACCAACCGTGCCTATATTGCTGTGGTATCCGTTCTGGCTCTCGGGTATGAGCTCTTCAACAACGACATACATCATGGCTCCGGCCGCGAACGACAGCAGATATGGCATTATTTCGATAACGGCCGACGTGAGCAGGATGGTTATGAGCCCGGCCACCGGTTCCACTGCGCCCGAAAGGGTGCCGAGCCAGAAGGCCTTCCACTTGGAACGGCCGGCCGTAGCCAGTGGCATGGACACGATGGCTCCTTCGGGGAAATTCTGGATGGCTATGCCTATCGAAAGGGCGAAAGCTCCGGCAATGGTGAGCCCCGCGGAGCCGCCGAGGGCGCCTGCGAGAATGACACCGACCGCCATGCCTTCGGGGATATTGTGCAGCGTTATGGCCAGCACCATCATGGTTGTCTTCTTCAGATTGGAACGGGGGCCTTCGGGTTCGTCGGTTTCCAGATGCAGGTGCGGGGTTATGCTGTCGAGAAGCAGAAGGAAGGCCATACCGGAGAGGAAACCCACCGTGGCAGGCACCCACTCCAACGTTCCGGCGGCGGCGCCCATCTCCATGGACGGGATGAGGAGCGACCATACCGATGCGGCAATCATCACGCCTGCGGCAAAGCCCATGAGTAGTTTCTCCACCCACGAAGGCATGTTCTTGCGCATGACGAAAACCATCGCCGCACCCAGAGTGGTGCCTATAAACGGAATGATCAGACCAAGGAATATTTCCATATAATGCAAAGTTACTTTTTTTCTATATTTGTAATTCACTAACATACTACTTATGAGATCCAAAGTCATACTCTTCGCTGCGGCTGCCGTTGCCGCTGTCTTCCTCACCACCCGTTCCGAAGCCTGCACCAACATCATCATCACCCCAGGTGCAAGTTCCGACGGAAGCTCCATGGTATCGTATGCCGCCGACTCGCACTGGCTCTTCGGGGAACTCTATTTCCTGCCAGGCGGCAACTGGAAGCCGGGAGCGATGAGGCAGATAATAGAATGGGATACTTACAAGCCCCTCGGGCAGATACCGCAGCCCCCCGTGACTTACCAGCGCGTGGGCAACATCAACGTCAACCAGGTCACCATCGGCGAAACCACCTGGGGAGGCCGCCTGGAACTCATGGATTCCACCGGCATCATGGACTACGGTTCCCTCATCTACGTGGCCCTCGAAAGGTCCAGGACGGCCAGGGAGGCCATCAGCGTCATAGTTTCGCTGGCGAACGAGTTCGGGTATCCCTCAGAAGGCGAAACCTTCAGCATAGCCGACAAGAACGAGGCGTGGATCATGGACCTCATCGGCAAAGGACCGGACAACAAGGGCATCGTATGGGTCGCCCGACGCATTCCCGACGGGTATATCTGCGCACATGCCAACCAGGCCCGCATCACCCGGTTCCCGCTGGACGACCCCGAAACCCTCTATGCTCCCGACGTCATCTCTTTCGCACGTGAAAAGGGATATTTCCAAGGCTCAGACGAAGAATTCTCGTTCCGCGAGGCGTACTGCCCGCTCGACCCCGGCACGGTAAGGGGCTGCGACGCAAGGGTATGGAGCGCCTTCCGCATCCTCGGAGGCGGCAACTTCGATTCCGACGCCTATCTGGAGTATGCCCTCGGGCATGACATCACAGGGGAAATGCCCCTTTGGATCAAGCCCGGCCACAAGATCACCCCGAAAGACGTGGCGGACGTCATGAGGGACCATTACGAAGGTACCCCCATGGACATGACTCAGGACATAGGCGCAGGCGGCAACGCCCTTCCTTACCGCTGGCGTCCCATGACGTTCAAATGGAACGGCAAGTCCTATGTCAACGAAAGGGCCATAGCCACCCAGCAGACCGGCTTCTGGTTCGTCGCCCAGGCGCGCCCCTATCTTCCCGACGAGGTTGGAGCCATCATCTGGTTTGGTTGTGATGACGCTGCAACTTCTTATCTGACACCTATTTACGCTAGCACCAAGGCGGTCCCTGAATGCCTCAGGGTAGGCAACGGAGACCTCCTTCATTACTCCCCCACATCCCAGTTCTGGATGTGCAGCCGCGTCGCCAACGCCTGCTACAAGATGTACAACTACATGGCCCCGGTGGCACGTTGCGCCGCTGACGAATTCGAGCAAAGGCAGATGTTCAGCGCCGTGCCCGAAATGGACGGCAAGCTCGCCAAACTGGTGGCCCGCAAGAAAATCCGCAAGGCGCGCAAGCTCATGACCAAGTACACCGTCGGCACCGCCATGGACCAGTTCGCGGTATGGAGGGCGCTTGAGGAGCTTCTGCTGGTAAAATTCATCGACGGTAACGTGAAGGCCCAGAACGAGGACGGTTCCTTCAAGCACTCCGAGTATCACGAAGGCACCCCCGAAGGTCTCACCCAGCCCGGATATACCGATTTCTGGAAGGAAGCCGTGGCAGGTTCTTCCCATTCTTCCGTACTTGAACTGGAGTAGGGACAGGCACCCGACCCTTTCAGATTGTAAAGATTATAAAATAACCGTTCATGAAACTGCTACCTAAAATCAGAAGAGTGCTGGCCGTATTGGTACTGCTGGCAGTCACCCTCTTGTTCCTGGATTTCACCGGGGCGCTCCGGCATTGGCTGGGATGGCTCGCCAAGATCCAGTTCCTCCCGGCAGTATTGGCCCTCAACTTAGTGATAGTAGCGGTACTGGTATTGTTCACCCTGGTCCTGGGCCGTTCGTATTGCTCCATCATATGCCCTCTCGGCATATTCCAGGACGGGGTATCCTGGCTGAGCGGCCAAAGGGACAAACGCCGCAAAAGGCTGCGCTTCTCCTACAAGAAGGAGATAAAGTGGCTGCGCTACGGAGTGTTGGCCCTGTTCGTCGTAGCCATCATACTGGGAATCAATGCTTTCGTGGCCATTTTGGCGCCATATAGCGCTTATGGCAGGATAGTCACCAACCTGTTCCAGCCGGTTTACCGCTGGGGCAACAACCTGCTGGCCACCATTGCCGCCAACCACGAGAGTTACGCTTTCTTCACCAAGGACGTATGGCTCAAGAGCCTGCCCACATTCATCATCGCTGCGGTCACCTTCGTGATATTGGTGATACTCGCCTGGAAGGGCGGACGCACATACTGCAATTCCGTATGCCCGGTAGGCACCACACTCAGTTTCTTCTCGCGCTTCGCGATGTTCCGCCCCGTGATAGACAGCGATAAGTGCAAGAACTGCCATATTTGCGAGCGCGGATGCAAGGCATCGTGCATCAACATCGCCGAACACAAGATCGACTACAGCCGCTGCGTCGATTGCTTCAACTGCCTGGAGAACTGCAAGTTCAACGCCCTCGAGTATAAATTCGCGTGGGGCGGGAAAGCGAAGGGGGCAAGCGCTCCCGCGGTTAATCCCGAAGACCCCGGGCGGCGCGCATTCCTTGCGAGCGGCGCGCTGCTGGCGACGGCCCTCACCGTCGAGGCCCAGGAAAAGAAGGTTGACGGCGGCTTCGCCACCGTACTCGGCAAGAAGGAACCCGAACGCACCGGCAGGCTCGTCCCGTTCGGAGCCAAGGGGGTGAAGAACTTCTACGACCACTGCACGGCTTGCGGCCTGTGCATCTCGCAGTGCCCCAACCAGGTGCTCAGGCCATCATCGGACCTGATGCACCTGATGCAGCCTTACATGAGCTTCGAAGACGGATACTGTCGCCCCGAATGCACCGCATGCTCCCAGGTTTGCCCTGCCGGAGCCATCCTTCCCCTCACACCCGAAGAAAAGACCCAGATCCACGTCGGCGCTGCCACCGTGGACTATGATCTCTGTATCGTGAACGCCGACGGAGTGAGCTGCGGCAACTGCTCGCGCCACTGCCCCGTCTTCGCCATCCACATGGTCAAGAAGGACCCGGACGATCCCGACTCCCTATCCATCCCCGCAGTGGACACCGAAATCTGCATTGGTTGCGGCGCCTGCGAAAACCTCTGTCCTGCAAGGCCTTACAGTGCCATCCATGTAAACGGCAGAGAAGTCCACATCGATAATAGAAGATAGCATTATGGACAGAAGACAATTCTTGAAGACCTCAGCCGCGGGAGCTGCCGCCGTAGCCGCCGCGTCCGCCACCGGCAAAATAGTCAAGGCCCAGACCTCCCAGGAAGACAAACCCGGCGAGATGCTCCTCCGCACCAACAGCCGCAACGGCGACAAGGTGTCGCTGCTCGGATACGGCTGCATGCGTTGGCCCATGATTAAAGACCCCGACGGCACTCAGCACATCGACCAGGACACGGTGAACGAGCTGGTCGATTACGCCTACAATCACGGGGTGAACTACTTCGACACCGCCCCCACATATCTGCAGGGACAGTCGGAAAAGGCCGCCGGCATAGCCCTGAGCCGCTATCCCAGGAACACTTACTTCGCGGCAACCAAACTCTCCAACTTCAACAGCAGGTCGGAAAGGGAATCGAAACAGATGTACCACAGGTCTTTCGAGAACCTGCGCACCGACTACATTGACTACTACCTCCTCCACTCGATCGGAAGCGGCGGGTACCCGGTGTTCAAGGACCGATACGAGGACAACCACATGATGGAGTTCCTCCTCAAGGAGCGTGAGGCCGGCCGTATCCGCAACCTCGGCTTCTCCTTCCACGGATCGCAGGACGCATTCGACACCCTCATCGAACTGGACTCGAAATACCACTGGGATTTCGTGCAGATAGAGATGAACTACCTCGACTGGCGCCACGCCAAGGCACCGCGGAACACAAACGCGGAGTATCTGTATGAGCAGCTGTACAAGAGGAATCTACCAATGGTGCTCATGGAACCCCTTTTGGGCGGACGTCTCGCAAGGATGGCCGAAGGCCCGGCGCACAAGCTGCTGGAGAGGGATCCCGAAAGGACCATAGCCTCGTGGGCGTTCCGCTTTGTCGGCACCTACCCCGGCGTGCTCTCGGCCCTGAGCGGCATGACCAACATGGACGTGCTGAAGGAGAATGTCAACACCTTCTCCAATTTCGAACCCCTCACCCAGGAAGAGATAGATTTCCTCATGGAGATAGCCATCCTGCTGGATTCCTATCCCACGGTGCCCTGCAACGACTGCAAGTACTGCATGCCCTGCCCCTATGGCATAGACATACCCGGAATCTTCGTCCACTACAACGAAATGGTGAACACCGGGCAGATAGCCATTTCCTCCGAGCAGAAGGAATTCGCCAGACTCCGCCGCAAATACCTCGTCTCGTACGACCGCGCCATAGAGACGGTGCGCCAGGCCGACCATTGCGTGCACTGCCACAAATGTGAGGAGCACTGCCCGCAGAGCATCCGCATCCCTCAGGAAATAGAGCGCATCGGAAACTATGTCGAGAAACTAAGGAGAGGCACCCTTTAGATGAAAAGGTTTTTCAAATTCCTGATAATAGGCGCGTTGCTCCTGTCTGCCGGACAAACCCTGAGCGCCCAGTGGTATCTGGGAGGAGGCATGATAGGCGGATATATCGGAGATGGAAGGAGCGAGATAGGACTGGCACCTGATATCGGATACCGTTTCAACCCCTACGTCTCGGCCGGAAGCACCATAGGCTATACATACAGGCGCTCGAACGGAACAGGCTATCGCCGCTTCCTGTTCGACCCTTATATCCGCGCCCGGTTTTCTCCGGTGGAAAGGGTGTATCTTTATGCCGACGCCTTCGGGCAGTACAACAGGATACGCACCGGACACGGCGACAACCTCGTGCAGACGAAGGTGTTCAAGGCCGGTTTCAGGCCCGGTATAGGCATCCCTGTCACAAGGCGTATGTACTTGATGGCCAGGCTGGGGTATCTTGGGTACAGCAGCCTGGACGGCTGGGGTTACCACTTCACTTCCTCCGACCTATATCTGGGCTTCGGGGTAGCATTGTAAGAGGAAAGACCGTCTAATTTGGAATATTTTTCTAAATTTTTTCCGCATTTATGGAATATTATTCTATATTTGCGGAAAAATTTAGAATCATATGGACCAAAAGCTTGACAATGTCGACCTTCAGATACTGAAACTCCTGCAACGGAACGCCCGCCTCACCACCCGCGAGCTGGCAAAGGAAGTGAATCTTTCCACAACACCCGTATTCGAGCGCATCAAGCGCCTCGAAAAGGAGGGTTACATACGCGAATACACCGCCGTGCTCGACGCCAACAAGCTGGGGCAGGGGTTCACCGTATTCTGCAGCGTGAAGCTCAGGCAGATGAGCAAGGATACCGCCAACGACTTCGTAGCCCGCATAAAGGACATCCCCGAGGTGGCCGAATGCTACAACATCACCGGCGAATACGACTACCTGCTTAAGATCAACGCTCCCGACATGAGATATTACAACGAATTCATCATCAACGTTATAGGAACTATCGACTCGGTGGGCTCGGTACTGAGCTCATTCGTGATGAACGAAATTAAACATACTGACAGCCTTCCATTATGAGACAGGGAACAAAATGCGTTCAGGCAGGCTACACGCCCGGGAAGGGCGAGCCACGCCAAGTACCAATCTACCAAAGTACCACCTTCAAGTACGAGACCAGCGACCAGATGGGCCGGCTGTTCGACCTCGAAGAAAGCGGCTATTTCTACACCCGGCTCCAGAACCCAACCAACGATGTGGTGGCGGCAAGGCTCGCCGCCCTCGAGGGCGGAGTCGCCGGAATGCTCACCTCGTCGGGCCAGGCCGCAAACTTCTTCGCCTGTTTCAA
Source organism: uncultured Bacteroidales bacterium (assembly GCA_905236955.1). Lineage (GTDB taxonomy): Bacteria > Bacteroidota > Bacteroidia > Bacteroidales > UBA932 > Cryptobacteroides. The sequence goes on along the minus strand of CAJOQW010000145.1, from coordinate 1,464 downwards.
CATATGCGAATGCGGAGGACATATCATAGCCACATCGGGCATCTACGGAGGAACCTTCAACCTGCTGGGCACCACCTTCAGGAAAATGGGCATAGACGTGACTTTCGTCGACCAGGACGCTCCGGACGAAGAACTGGAAAAGGCTTTCCGACCCAACACCAAGCTGGTTTTCGGAGAGACGCTCTCCAATCCGGGAGTGCGGGTGCTGGACATCGAGCGCTTCGCCAGGCTCGCCCACAGCCATGGCGTGCCCCTGATAGTGGACAACACCTTCCCTACGCCCGTTGGCTGCCGCCCCTTCGAATGGGGCGCCGACATCGTGACCCACTCCACCACCAAGTATCTGGACGGACAGGGGGTGCAGGTAGGCGGAGCAATCGTGGACAGCGGCAATTTCGACTGGGACGCCCACGCCGGCAAGTTCCCCGGACTCACCACGCCCGACGAGTCGTACCACGGCCTTACCTATACCAAGAAATTCGGCAAACTTGCCTATATCACCAAGGCCACCAGCCAGCTGATGAGGGATTTCGGTGCCATCCAGAGCCCGCAGAACGCCTTCTATCTGGGCCTCGGAATCCAAACCCTCCATGTAAGGATGGCACGCCACTGCGAGAGCGCGCGCAAGGTGGCAGCATATCTGTACGACAATCCCGACATCAAATGGGTGGAATACCCAGACCTGCCGTCGGATCCCCATCATGCCCTCCAGCAGAAATATCTCCCTGACGGATCGTGCGGGGTGATAGCCTTTGCCGTTAACGGCGACCGCGCCTTCGCAAACCGTTTCATGGACGCGCTCAAACTCGTGACCATCGAGACCCATGTGGCCGACTGCCATACCTGTCTCCTTCACCCTGCGTCGCACACGCACCGGCAACTCTCGGACGAGCAGCTCCGCGAAGCGGGGATATCGCCCGAACTCATCCGGCTTTCCATCGGACTCGAAGACGTCGAAGACATAATCGAAGACATACAGCAGGCACTGGAAGCGGCGAAATGAGGTTCGACAGCATCACCCTTGACAAACCTTTCCGTTTCGAGGCCGGCGGCAGTATCGAAACGCTGAAAGTGGCGTTCCACACTTCGGACAGGGAATACACTCCCGGCGAGCCCGTGGTGTGGATCTGCCATGCCCTCACGGCCAACTCCGACCCCACCGACTGGTGGCCGGGAATGGCCGGCGAAGGCAAGACGCTCGATCCCGCCAAATACTTCGTAGTCTGCGTCAACATGCTTGGCTCGCCTTACGGCTCTTCGGCGCCTACCTCGATGGATCCCGCCACCGGCAGACAATATCTGCTCGATTTCCCGAAGGTGACGGTACGGGATATCGTCCGTGCCAACATCGAGGTGCGCAAACATCTGGGAATAAACAAGATAGACCTTATCATAGGCTCCTCCATCGGAGGATTCCAGGCCGTGGAATGGGCCATCATGGAACCGGATGCCATAAGCAAGGCG
>CAJOQW010000144.1 GCA_905236955.1 uncultured Bacteroidales bacterium | reverse complement strand
GTGTCGGGGGTTATTTCGTTGGAATCGTTCTGCTTCTGGAATGGCACGCAGATTATCACCGCGCCGGCCTCTTCCCGTATGGCTGCGGGCTTGCAGGCCCTCCAAAGGGTCTCCCTGCCGTCCATGGCCGGGTTGAAGTCGAGGAAGTCGAAAAGTTGGTAATTTGTGGCTTTCATCGGTTTGAGTTCAAGTGTTTCTCTATGGCAAGGAGTTCCTCCATGCTGTCGCGGTGCACGGCTATCCTGAAGAAGGAGTCGCCCTGCAGCCCTTTTATAAGGTAGTGGTCCGATTCTATCTTGAAGAACGGGCGCTTTAGGTTTTTCATGTAGAGGAAGGAACCCAGAGGCCTCATGGATACGATGTCCTCTTCGCCGAGGGGGGCGTCAAGCAGGTAGTCGAATGCATCCCAGCCCGATTCCACGCAGGGTTCCCTCGATTTGGTCTTTTCCAGTATTTTCATAGTCCTTCGCTGATTTGCCGGACGGCCCCGGCGAGGGCCATGATGTCTTCATGGGTGTTCTGGCAGGAGATCCCGGCGCGCAAGGTGCCGCCTGGGGCGGACCCCAAAGCCTTGTGTATCAATGGAGAACAATGCAGTCCGGTGCGTACTGTGATACCGAATTCATTCTGCAGGATGTATCCTGCATCGGAAGCGGCAATGCCCTTGATGTTGAAGCTCAGCACCGGCCCTCCACCGGCCGGGCCGTATGTCCTGACTGGCGGAATGGCGTCCAATCTTTCCTTGAGTTCCTTCCGGAGCGATGCGTCATACTCCTCTATGGCCGCTATTCCGCGTGAGAGCACATATTCCGCTCCGGCAAGCAGGCCGGCGATTCCGGGCAGGTTCTGGGTGCCGGTTTCCTGGGGAGGGGTGTCGGAGGGGCCATAGATGTATTTGTCGGAGTCGCTTCCGGTGCCGCCGTAGAACAGGGGGCTTATCTCCACCCCTTCGCTGGCATACCATCCCCCCGTGCCCCTCGGACCGAACAGGGCTTTATGCCCTGTAAAGGCCAGCAGATCCACGCCCCATGCCTCGGTTTCCACCGGGAGGCATCCCGCGCTTTGCGAAGCATCCAGCAGAAGCATGAATCCGTGCCTGTGCGCCACTTCGGCCAGTGCTGGGACATCCTGGACGGCTCCGGTGACGTTCGAACAGTGGTTCACCACCACCACGCCCTTGTCCGCCCTGACTTTCGAAAAAGCTTCTTCAAGGGATGAAGGATCAACACGGCCGGTGCCGTCACACGGGGCGACGGCGACTTCGAAGCCGGGGATGTTGTAAACAGGCCGCAGCACGCTGTTGTGCTCGGTCTGCGTCGCTATTATCGTGCGGCAGTCCTTCGGAAGGCCCCTGAATATGCGGTTGAGGGATTCCGTCGCCCCGGAGGTGAAGAATATCCTTCCGGGGCGGGTGATCCCCAATACTCGTGAGAGCTTCTCCCTGCACAGACCTGCGGTGTCCTTCCCTCCCGCAACGGAATTGGAACGGTGCTGGCTCTCGGGCGGAAGTGAAAGCGCAACCTCTTGTACCTCAAGCACTTCCTTTGGCTTGGGGTACGAGGTTGCAGCATTGTTCAGATATATCACTCCCTATCCTTCGAGGATTTTGAAGCCCATGACGCGGGAGATGAGTTTGAGTTGCTTGCTCCAGTCGCCGAATACGAGAACCTGATGGTGGCCGAATCCGGCCAGGTTGTGCATGTATTCGCGGGCGTCGTCCATCTTTATGTAGTAGTATGGGCTGCAGTAAACTTCGTCGAATTCGCTGCGTACGACTTCGCCTACCTTGACGCACATGGTGTCGGCCATAGGGTTGAAACGGCCGAGGGTCACCTCGTTGCTCTCGTTCTGGCAGAAGTCCACCTGGAGCTTGCCCCCGAATCCCTGCCCGGTGAAGGCCCAGAGCTTGTACTTCAGCGGCTTTGTGCCGTAGCCGTTCATGCACAGGGCGGGAACCGCATGGTGGATGCGTATCATCTCGTCGGTCTCCATGTTGGGGTTGCCCATGAAGGCCGGGCGATAGGCCGCATACTGCATGATGGTCATGGCCACCAGCGAGTTGAGGTCTTCCTCGCACACGCTGGGTATGCCGTCGTCCTTCATGAGGGAATGGCAGGTGCAGGGTGTGAACTTGCGGTTCTGCGGGATTTCCGAGGTGCAGAGCTCATGGCAGGCCGTCGAGAAGGCGTTGCAGTCATAGACATCCATCATCTTGCGTGCCGCCAGGTAATACTTGATGTCGTTTATGAACCACTCCTTGTTGACCTTTATCTCCATTGCCCCGCACATGATGCGCTGTTTGATGGGTTCGGCTTCCTCGTCGGTGATCTTGTCCATGTACTTGAAGATCTCGTAGAAGGGAAGCTTGATCACCTCGAGTCCGTACTTCTGGCGTATGAGTTC
>CAJOQW010000143.1 GCA_905236955.1 uncultured Bacteroidales bacterium | reverse complement strand
CGTGAAGTATTTCATCAACGCTTGCCTCGACCCATACCGGAACATGGCGTTCGACGAATGGAGCCTCGAAAACGGGCCGTCGGAAGAACCCGTGTTCTACCTGTGGCGCAACCGCCCTTCGGTCATAGCAGGCCTCAACCAGAACGTTTATTCCGAAGTCGACCTGGACTACCTGACGGCCCATGGCATCCTGCTCGCCCGCAGGGTCACGGGAGGAGGCGCCGTCTATCACGACCTGCAGAACCTCAACTATACCTTTGCCGGCCCGGTGGGGACGGTGGGTGCGGACTTGTTCGCATCCGCCCTCTCGAGCCTCGGCATTGACGTCGCCCTTACCGGCCGCAACGACATCTTTCTCGACGGCCGCAAGATCTCCGGATATGCCAGAAGGGTTTGGAAAGACCGGGAGATTATCCATGGCACCTTGATGTACGACGTTGACATAGAGACGCTTACATCTGTTCTTGCAGGTCCTGGATCAAAGTTGTCGGCCAAGGGGATAGGCTCGGTGCACAGCCGGGTGGCAAACCTCAAGGAATATCTGCCGCAGTACCCCGACCTGGACTCCCTCCAGGCGGCATTGCAGGAAAAACTGGCCGGAATGCCCGAAGAACCGACCGCGTGTGACGGCCCCTTGGAGCTGACCGCAGGCCAGAATGCCGAAATTGACCGGATTGCCCGTGAGAAATTCGCCTCATGGGATTGGATCTACGGGCGTTCGCGGGAAACGGGTTTCACTCATGCGGCCAAACTACCATGCGGCACCGTCGAAGCCCACATCACCCTGGACAGGGGGAGAATTTCCACCCTGTCTTTCAGTGGCGATTTCCTCGGCGCCCTGCCATGCGACCAGCCCGCATCCGGCCTCGTCGGCACCCGCTACGATTACGACTCCGTATTGCAGGCGCTCCTATCCTTCCCGAAAGACAAAGCCGGGGTCGCGGAATACTTCGACTCCACCACTCCGGAACAACTGGCCGCTCTCATCGCCGGCCAAAAAACACCCCTCGCCACGGAAAGGTGACAAGGGGGTGCTGGGTATTTCCGGGACTTAACCCGCTTAAATACAAGTATATCCTCCGTCGACCGGCAGAGCTATGCCGTTGACGTAGCTGGAAGCCGGGCTGGAAAGGAAGAGGGCCGCGGTGTCCAGTTCTCCCTCATAACCATAGCGGCTCATGGGGATGGCCTGCTTCGCGTATGCCTGGAAGAAATCGCTGTCGAGGGTTTCCTGCGTGAGCGGGGTGTAGAAGTAACCCGGGCAGATTGAATTGACGGTTATGCCTTTTTCGCCCCATTCGGCGGCGAGGGCACGTGTGAGATTCACTACGCCGCCCTTTGCTGCATGGTAGGGGGCGGAGCCGGCTATCTTGTTGCCGACGAGGCCGTACATCGAAGCGATGTTGATTATGCGACCGTAACCTGCGGGAAGCATGGCCTGGTTGGCCACCTCGCGCGCCATCTTGAATGTACCTTCGAGGTCAATGCGCATCTCGTTCTCGAACTGCTCGTCGGTGATGTTCTCGGCGGGTGCGACGGCACCGGTGCCGGCATTGTTGATGAGGATGTCGATGCGGCCGAACTTTTCCATTACGGTCTTGACGGCGGCCTGCACGCGGGCGGTATCGGTGATGTCCACCGGAACGCCTATTGCCTCCACCCCGTATTCTGCCGAGATATCGGAAGCGACTTTCTCTATGAGATTCTGGCGACGTGCCATGGCTACGATCTTGCAGCCCTGGCTGGCAAGGGCCTTTGCCATCTGTACGCCCAAACCGGTAGAACAACCGGTTACGACCGCGACGCGGTCCGAAAGGTCAAAATAATTCTTTGCCATAAACAATGAATGCTATAGATTGGTGTTATAAGTTGCCCAAAGGTAATGATTTAAAAACAGATTAGCAAGAATTATATTAATCCATAAGTGACCAGATAAACCACCGCTGCGAAAGCCGCTCCTGAAAGGGGGCCCAGGACGGGAATCCAGCTGTAGCCCCAGCCGCTGTCCCGCTTGCCCTTGATAGGTAGGACGGCATGCGCCAGACGGGGGGAAAGGTCGCGCGCCGGATTCATGGCGTAACCGGTGGTGCCGCCCAGCGACATGCCCAGGGCCATGATAACAGCCGTTACCGGGAAAGCACCGGTGCTGCCGAGTGCGGCATCGACAGACCCGACATGGGCAACGTTCCCATGGGTGCCGAGAGCCATGATGAGATATACAAGGAGTGCGGTGGCGAGGAACTCGCTGAAGAAGTTCACCGTCTTGTGCTCTATGGCGGGCATGGTGCAGAAAGTGCCGAGCATGGTGTCGGGCTGGTCCGCCGTGGCGGCATAATGGTCAACATAGAAAGTATATACGAGAACGGCGCCGGCGAAGCCCCCGAGCATCTGGGCGCACATGTAGGGAAGCACGAAGTGCCAGGGGAAGAGACCTCCGAGGGCCAGGCCGAGCGTAACAGCCGGATTCAGGTGGGCGCCGCTGTAAGGCCCGGCAATGAAAACGCCTGCCATTACCGCAAACCCCCACCCCATGGTGATCACTATCCATCCTGCTCCCTTGGCCTTGCTCTTGTTGAGCGAGCAGGCTGCGCACACACCGTCTCCGAGAAGTACGAGCACGAGGGTGCCCAGAAACTCGAAGACACATTTCATAAACAAAGAAACTTCCATATAGATAAACTTTTATTTGATTTTGCCTTTCCCTGAAAGGGCCCTCCTGACGGCGTCGGCCCAACCGGCCTTCACGTCCTCTATCGATGCGGGAGACGGGGTGAACTCGCGTTCCGCCTTCCAATAGCGGCGGATTTCGTCCACCGAACTCCAGTAACCAACCGCCAGGCCGGCCAGATAGGCGGCGCCCACCGCGGTCGTTTCGGTGACGAGCGGACGCACCACCTTCGTGCCAAGCACGTCGGCCTGGAACTGCATGAGCAGGTTGTCGCGGGACGCACCCCCGTCCACCTTCAGGGTGCCGAGGGCCACGCCCGCGTCCTTTTCCATCGCACGGGCTATGTCCATGGTCTGGAATGCGATTCCTTCGAGGGCTGCGCGGGCTATGTGCGCGGCTGTCGTGCCGCGGGTTATGCCGTATATCGTACCCATGGCGTAAGGATCCCAATATGGGGCGCCCAGGCCGGTGAGGGCGGGGACGAAGTAAACCCCTCCGTTGTCGGGCACGGTTGAAGCAAGGGCTTCTATTTCGCCCGAGGACTTGATTATGCCAAGACCGTCTCGCAGCCACTGCACCACGCTGCCGCCCACGAAGATCGAGCCCTCGAGGGCGTAATTGACGGTTTCGCCTATCTTCCAGGCTATGGTGGTGAGCAGGTTGTTGGCGCTCATTATGGGCTTTTCGCCCGTGTTCATGAGCAGGAAACACCCTGTGCCGTAGGTATTCTTGATGTCGCCGGGCTCCGTGCACATCTGCCCGAAGAGGGCGGACTGCTGGTCGCCGGCTATGCCGCCGATGGGCACTTCATGCGCGAAAATGGTGGTTTTGGTGCTGCCGTACACTTCGCTCGATGCGCATACCCTGGGCAACATGCTTGCCGGGATGCCGAAGAAGTCGAGCAGTTCCTTGTCCCACTCGAGCGTCTTTATATTATACAGCATGGTGCGGGAGGCGTTGGACACGTCCGTCACATGCACCTCTCCCCTGGTGAGGTTCCATACCAGCCAGCTGTCCACGGTTCCGAACCTGAGTTCGCCGTTACGGGCCCTTTCAAGCGCCCCGGGCACGTTCTGGAGGATCCAGCGGATCTTTGTCGCCGAGAAATACGGGTCGAGGATGAGGCCTGTCTTTTCGCGGATCTTAGCCACCATGGCCGCATCTATG